>CBFHAF010000580.1:0-3606 GCA_965653435.1 uncultured Chitinophaga sp. | reverse complement strand
AACGTGAATACTTATGATTCCGGCGTTGTAAAAGTTGCATTGGTAGAAGGTGCGGTCAACATGCAGGCGCCTGCCGGCAACAGCAGACTGGCGCCCGGCAGGCAGGCGGTGTACCGGGTAGGAGGTCCGATCACGCAAGTTGCCTTTGACGCCCGGCAGGTGCTTAGCTGGCGCAAGGGGTTGTTCTATTTTAATGATGCAAGCCTTGAAGAGATCAGCAGGGTAGTGCCCCGCTGGTACGGCGTCCGGGTAGTAATTGACAACCCGGCAATCCTTTCCCGCCGGTTCAGCGGCGTTATAAACCGCAATCACCCGATCACCGTCTTTATGGAGGATTTAAAAGTGATCTCCCAAATTGATGCCCGGATCGATCAGGAAGGTATTCTGCATTTCAAATAGGGGTGGTATATCTTAAGCTTGAAAAAACCTCGCATGCCCCGTTAGGAATAGGGGCCGCTAAGTCATGCTGTGCAGGTCATAAGTGCTTATTTAAGCACATACAGGCATCAAAATCCATGGAATAAAAAACGCCTTGCAAATTATTCATTTACAAGGCGTTGGTGCCCAGAACTGGATTCGAACCAGCACACCCTTGCGAGCGCTGCGACCTGAACACAGTGCGTCTACCAATTTCGCCATCTGGGCATCTTGTTTCAGGGAGTGCAAAAGTAAATCATTATTTCATTTTTCCAAATTCCGGGAAAATATTTTTGGTCGCGTATAACGAAAAAACTCCTGGAGGTCTTCCAGGAGCTGACATTTCCAATTGCTAACCCTTTGCTGTCGCAAAAGATCAGTGATCGGGATGGTTAGATTATCAATAACGCATTAAGTGCATTTAAGTTCAAAAATGAAGCAGCCGAGCATCGCCCGGCGAGCCGGCTGCTTTTGTCTATGCTGAATGAATACTCCCTAAATGGTAAAACGGAAATAACACCAGCAGCTCCACGCGCAATACCTGTCGCCGATCTTCGCCCTTACTCTCCAGCGGCCTGGCTGGGCCCCCACGAAATTGTAGTTGAAGCTCGTGCCGGTAATGCCATGGTATACCGCGAAGTTCCGGAAAGATTGTGCGGCCCATTCTCCACTGTTCACTGCGCCGTGGGCATCTATCTCGATGCTGTAGGTGGCTCCCGGGATGTTCACCGGCGCCCATTTGAACGTCATGGTGCGGGGATAATGATTGAATACCGAACCGTCTGCGGGCTCCAGCGGGCGGGGCACTGCGCCTTTCCACCAGGTAAGCGTCGGGTCGCCCAGGATGCTCATGCCGTAGAACCACTGCCTTTCACCCAGGTCATGATCGGAGCCGCGCGCTTTCCACCATTCCACCATCGCATCGCCGATGCAGCGGCCTTTGCCGATGGGATCATAGAAGTCTGCAAAGAACAGCATGGAGCCCGTTTTGGTGCTGCCTACCGCGGTGAGTCCGTAATTGGTCTCGCCGCCGGCTTTGTCAAAAATATACCAGCCGCCCAGGTAATCGTTTTCCGTGAAACGCGCGGTGCTGCAGCAGAAAAGATTGTAAAAATGCGCATTCGGGGCGCGGCTGTCGCGGAAATAAGAACGGTCTATCCATTCGGTGGTGCCGGTGGAAGGAATGTGGAACGAGTGCACGTGCGGGGAAGAATGTGAACAAAGCTGCACGAATGAGCGCGTCTTGTTCACTTCTTCCTTGTAAAGGTCCGCATCAGTGATGTCAGGATTAGTGTATTTGGTAATATAGGCTGAGGGTGTCATAAGGTCCATTTCGCAATCGTCGAAGCCGGTCCAGTCGTCTTCCACGTAAGCCAACGCGGAGCGTGAATGGCCCAGGTTACCGGTGCGGAAGAGGTGGTTGCGGTCGAAGTAATTGTTGATGAGCGCAGCGTCGTTGCCGTCCAGCGTAGGTGTCCAGATACGGCCTACCCATATTTCGGGGATCACGTCGCCGGTAACGGCGTTGTATTTCCCGTCGCCGTCCGCATCGGCCCAGGTGCCGTTGGTGTCCATATAGAACAGGTCGCAGGGGAACTCGGTGCTGGCGCCGTAAAAATCATCGCTCATTTCGAACCATGCGGCAGGAATGGCGCCTACCATCACCACGCCCACAGGTGATTTGCCTTTGATATAGTTGCGGATGAAATTGGGTTTCCCGCCGCGCACTACGTGAACGGTAGCCCAGTAACCGTCCCTGCCGAGGTCCATCACATAACGTTCCACGCGGTCTTTGGTTTGGGTATACACGTCGTTATGCACGAGCACCAGTACTTTGCCTTTGGGGAAACGCAGCCAGCTGTAGGTGTTCAGGTAGGCTTCGTTGGCGTTGTAAACAGGGCGGGGCTTCTCTTCTATCAGGGGTACAAGGTCCAGGAATTTTTTGTTGATGGTCAAATATTCAGCGAATGTTTTCAGCTGGATCTTGTTCGGGTCCATCAGCCGCAGGTTCCGCACGCTTTTGTAAGCCTGCGCCAGCTTGTAGCTGCGCCCCACCGCCTGCATGTTAAAAATGGTACGGTCTTGCAGTACCTGCGTGCGGATGGTTTGCAGATTGGAAACGGTTTGTTTTTCACCGGCTATTGTATAGCCGTTCAGTGGTTTCTTTTCAGTAGACATCTTCGTTAATTTTTTTGGGGTTTAATGATGTTTGATGCTGCAAATCTACTCACGGGGGCAGCGCCGGAACAGGGAACATCTACCTGAATTTATCCGTACTTCTACGCATGGGATTCCCCCGGAGGACTACTTCCGCATGTACAAACGATACATATTTGCCGGGCTGAAATCTCTGCTGTTGTTGTTTCAAAAGAGGGGGGAATAAGGCTTATTCCCACCAATGCGCATCCGGGTAAGAAACATCCAGTATCACCTGCTCGCCGATCCTGGGCAGGGTGATCCGCATTCCTTTTTCCGCCGCGGCCTTCACGGCCCTTGCCGGGGGCTCGTTCCAGGGATGGAAAGCCAGGGCGAATTTTCCCCAGTGCACGGGCATGATCACTTCCGCTCCAAGATCCCTGCCGGCCTGCACGGCTTCTTCCGGGTTCATATGGATGTTAGGCCATTGCGTATTGTACTGGCCGGATTCAAGTATCGCGATATCGAAAGGGCCGGATCTTTCGCCGATCTCCTTAAAATGCGGCCCATAACCTGAATCGCCGCCGATGAAGATCTTCCTGCCGTTGTTCTCATACACGAACGAAGACCAGAACGAGCCGTCGCGGCGCAGGCCCCGGCCTGAAAAATGCCGTGCAGGCGTGGCCGTGAGAGACGCGCCCGGGGCGATCTCTTTCCGTTCCCACCAGTCCATTTCGGTGATCAGCCGCGCCGGCAGGCCGTAATGGGCCAGTGTTCTGCCTACACCCAACGAGGTGTACACGGCTTTTACACGGTGGCGCAGGCGGCGGATGGTGCGTGCGTCAAGATGGTCGTAGTGGTTGTGTGTGATGATGAGGATATCGATCCCGGGCAGGTCTTTTACACTGTATACATTGCTGCCCTGGAAAGCCCGTACGGTAAAAGGCACGGGAGAAGCGTGGTTGCTGAACACAGGGTCTACAAGGATGTTCAGCCCGCGGTCCTGCACGAGGTACGACGAATGCCCGAACCAGGTGATGGCCGTTTCCCCGG
>CBFHAF010000579.1:0-3624 GCA_965653435.1 uncultured Chitinophaga sp. | reverse complement strand
AATCGCAGAGATCATGATAGCAATGGCCAGCGTAAATGCGAATTGCCTGTAGAACACGCCTGCGGGGCCCTGCATAAAACCAACGGGTATGAATACCGCCATCATTACCAGGGTAATGGAAATAACGGCGCCTGATATTTCGTCCATCGACTTCAGCGTGGCTTTCCTTGCCGGCCATCGTGTTTGTTCCATCTTGGCGTGCACCGCTTCCACCACCACAATCGCGTCATCCACCACGATGCCGATTGCCAGCACCAGCGCGAACAGGGTTAGCAGGTTGATACTGAAACCAAACAGCTGCAGGAAGAAGAAGGTGCCTAAAATGGCCACCGGTACCGCAATGGCAGGGATCAACGTAGAACGGAAATCCTGCAGGAATATGTACACCACCAGGAACACCAGCAGAAATGCGATTACGAGCGTTTCACGGACCTGGTGTATGGAGGCGTCGAGGAAGTCCTTGGCGTTGTACATCACTTCCGTTTTCACGCCGGTAGGGAGCGTAGCTCTGAAATCCACCAGCAGTTTTTCTATGTTATCGAGGATCTCATTGGCGTTGGAGCCCGCTGTCTGAATGATAGCAAAGCCTGCGGCAGGCTTTCCATCCAGCAGGTTGTTGGCGCCGTAGTTGAGTGACCCGAACTCTATCCGGGCCACATCTTTCAGGCGCAGCATGGATCCGTCACTGTTGGCTTTAATGACAATATTCTCATAGTCTTCATTCAGGCTCAGCTTACCCTTGTATTTCAATACAAATTCAAAGGTTTCCGTGCTGTTTTCGCCCAAACGGCCGGGGGCCGATTCGATATTCTGATCCCTGATCGCGCTCAATACATCCTGTGGCGCAAGGTTATTGGCTGCCAGGCGGTCGGGCTTTAACCAGACGCGCATGGAATAATCCTTGGCGCCGAAAATCTGCGCCTGGGCTACACCGGGTACACGCTGAATCTGGGGAATCAGGTTGATCTTGATATAGTTCTGCAGAAACTTCTCATCGTATTCCTTGGGGTTTTCACTATACAACCCCATGAACATGATGAAACCGTTCTGTACTTTCTGCGTACTGATACCCGCCGTTACCACCTCTGAGGGTAGCTGGCTGGTGGCTTTGGATACCCTGTTCTGCACGTTCACGGCAGCGATATCCGAATCGGTCCCCTGTTTGAAATAGACCGTCAACACCATGCTGCCGTCGTTATTGGAGTTGGAGGTCATGTAGGTCATGTTCTCCACCCCGTTCACCGCTTCCTCTATCGGGTTGGCCACGGACCGGGCCACTACTTCGGCGTTAGCACCGGGGTAGACGGCCGTCACGGTCACGCTGGGCGGCGCGATGTCGGGAAACAACGTAACAGGCAGGGCAAAGTAGGATATGATGCCCAATAATAGCAGGATTATGGACACTACCGTAGAAAGGACCGGCCTTAATATAAATGTTCTTAACATGATAAATTCACTTTTTAGATCGTAAGTAAAATCGATTTTCGCATGTCATACCTGACAATTAAAGTATCGCCTGTTCCTTACAATGGTTTTGACTTGAGCACACTGTCTGCCGGTACCAGCTGCGGCGTAATGACTGCCCCGTCCTTTAAGCTGGCGGTGCCGGACAGAACGATCTTCTCGCCTGCTTTCAGCCCGTCGCCTACATAATAGAGGTTGGCTGTTTTTCCGGCGATCCGGATGGGCCTGCTGGCTACTTTATTGCTGTCCGCCACGGTATACACCAGCACTTTGTCCTGGATCTCGAATGTAGCTTCCTGCGGAATGGTAATAGCAGCGGGAACTTCCTGCGCGAATCTTACTTTGCCCGTGTTGCCTGTGCGCAGTACGCCTCCGGCATTGGGGAAGGTGGCACGGAAGCTGATGGCTCCGGTTGTTTTATTGAACTGGCCTTCTATCGCTCCTATTTTTCCTTTCTGCTCGAACGTACTGTTGTCTGCCAGTATCAGTTCTACGGGAGGTGCATTCTTCAGCTTCTCTTCCAGCGTTTTGCCGGGGAAGTTGTTCTTGAAGGTGATAAAGTCTGCTTCGCTCATGGAGAAGTAAGCATATATCTCGCTTACTTCGGAAAGCACGGTGAGAGGCTGGGCGTCTACGTTGCTTACAAGAGCCCCTACCTTATAGGGTATCCTTCCGATATACCCGCTTACCGGTGCGGTAACCAGGGTATAACCTACGTTGATCCTGGCGCTGCCTACAGCTGCTTTAGCCTGTGCCAATGCGGCTTTGGCCACTTCATAGTTTGCTTTCGCGGTTTTTAACTGTACGTCGGAAACCACGTTGCTGGCAACCAGGGGCGTCAGCCGGTCCACTTCAACCTGCGCTTTTTCCAGGTTGGCCTGCGCAGCAAGCTGGTTGGAGCTGGCGCCGTTCAATTGTTCGGCATATACCTTGGGATCTATTTTAAACAAAGGCTGCCCTGCTTTTACATAAGAGCCTTCGTCTACAAATATTTTTTCCAGATAGCCGGCTACCTGCGGGCGCACGTCTACATTCACCTTTCCTTCCAGCGAAGCGGGGAATTCGAGGTAAGTGGTAGCCGGGGCAGATGCAACCACCATCACCGGCAGCTGCGGGGGCCCCTGCTGGGGCGGGCCTGCCTGGGGTGATGAGCAGCTATATAATAACATGGACGCAACGATACTGATTGCTGCGCCAGCCACAAATTTGTTGTCTGATTTTGATACTGGTTTCATACTTCGGTTGTTTATAGAAAAAAAATTAGAACGTTCACATCCATGCCGCTTCCTGCAAAAACAGAAGGCATAGCGTATCAGGCAGGCATAACAATGCCTGTGCATTCAAAACATGGTGTGAAAAAAGGAAGACTGTAATACTGCCTGGGCTTGCAGTATATCGCTGTAACTTAATGGTTCCCGTTTTCGGATATTGCTGTTATATCTTCAACGGAGGCTGTTACAGTTAGGTTACATAAGTTTCATCGTTCGTCGATAATTGATGCGTTGCAATTGACAATGCAAATGTATAAAGTCTGTACTTAAGTTGTACGTTCCGAATCGCGGTATTAATTGTACTTTTCGCGGATGGTTTTCTGGAACAATGCCGGGGTCTGCCCGGTGTGTTTTTTAAAGAAACGGGAGAAATAGGCGTCGTCGTCGAAATTCAATTCCCCCGCAATCTGTTTTACAGAGAGCTTTTGCCAGAACAGCAGGCGTTTGGCTTCCATGATCCGCTTGGCGTCTATGATCTGTTTGGCGCTGCGCCCGATGGTGTTTTTTACCGTATCGTTCAAATGACCGGGGGTAACGTGCAACATTTCGGCATATTCCGCCACCTGCACCTTCTCCCTGAAATGTTCATCTACCAGTATTTTGAACTGGATACCCAGCCCGTTGAAGGGGGCTTCGGAGCGGTATATCTCCGTGCTGCCGGTCTCCGGCCGCGCTATACGCCCGCAGGCGATGATGAACGCGCTCAGGATATGGCGCAGCACGGCTTCCTTGCGGGGTTTATCGCTTCTGAACTCGTGCAGCAGGATGCGCGCAAAGGAAAGCACTTCCTGGAGCTGGTTTTCTTCCAGGTGCAGGATATTGTCCTTAAATACGCACTGCCAGCAGCTGAGCACGCCCAGGGTTTCCGTCACCAGGAAGTCACGCGTGA
>CBFHAF010000578.1:0-3646 GCA_965653435.1 uncultured Chitinophaga sp. | reverse complement strand
TGGTTCTTTCCTGTGAACGTATAAGAATAGGTTGTTTCCGCCGTCTTGCCCCGGTCGAAAATGATCCGGTCTTTTCCCTCTTGTTTTTCCATGTGGTAGGTGCCTTCAGACAATTGCAGGCCGTCGCGGTATTTTTTATAACGGCCCTTGTCGAATACGATCAGGCTGCCGTTGCCGGGAGCGTATTCAACGGCGGGGCCCCAGCCGGATGAGGTTCGCCTGAGCTCCCAGGTGCCGGTTACGGAGAGGTCATGCAGGTCTTTTTTGCAGGCAGGTGGAATAAACAGGAACAGGCATAACAGGCATGGGAGTAAAATAAGTTTCATGGACTTTATTTTGATTATGTCCTTTAACGGGCGCCGCCGGTTAAAAGTTACATAAAGCTTCAGGCGGAGCCTTCCCAAAGCACGTCTTCTTCCTGCGTATGCGGGCAGCAGGCCAGTTCGGCAGGTATGGCGCTGCGGTGCAGCTGCAGCAGCAGTGTAGCCAGTACCGTTAGCATCAGCAAAATCAAGCCGCCCAGTATTGCAGCAATTATAAAGAAGGTGGTCATATCAGGAACGGTTTTTCCATCGCCGGTGCGTCCATAGCCAGTATTGCGGCTGCCGCCGGATGTCTTCCTCCAGGGAACGGGAAAAACGTTCCGTGATGGCAAAGGGCGGGAGGCTGCCGGGCGAATCGGTAATGAGTTGAAAGGATATTTCCCAGGAAGAGGGCGAGGCTGTTTTGCTGACGGTGGCGTAGAGCACCACTGCATCCGTTGTTTTGGCGAGCCGCTCTGCCCCGGTGATCACCGGCGTGGGCTGACGGAGAAAATCGACGGTATGTGCCTCTTTCCCCGGGCATTGGTCCGCCACGAAAATATATGCCCCCGCCTTCTGTTTCGCGGCGAGCATATGCCGTGCGGCTTTGTCCACCGGCAGCAGCTTCATGCCAAACCGGGCGCGCAGCCTGCGCATCACCTGGTCGAAGAAACGGTTGCTGAGCGGCCTGTACACCGCGTGCATGTCAAAATCAACATGGGCGGGCAGTACGTTCAGGCATTCCCAGTTGCCGTAATGCCCCAGCATAATAACGATATTGCGTTGCTGCGCATGGTAATGGTGAAGAAGCTCCGCGTTTTTTACCCGCACCCGCTTTTTGACCAGCCTGGCCGGCGCCAGCAGCATCAGCGCCATTTCCAGGAAGATCCCCGAAAAATGGCGGTAAAATCCTCCCGCCAGGCGGTCCACTTCCTCGTAAGACCGCTCGGGGAAAGAACGGGAAAGGTTCTGCAGTACCACCGCATACCGGTATCCCAATATTTTATATAAAATCAGATAGATCATCCCTGCATATGTTAAAGTAAACGAAATACCGCATCGCCCCATAGGGGTTGGGAGCGGATATGCCGTTCTGTTATTACACAAAGGGACGGAATAATATCCGCAATATGTTGCAGCATCCGGATTATTTATTGCGTAAAAAGGAAATGAACTATGGAAACGGTCTACAGATACGGAACAGACGAGGTTTTATACGATTCCCCCGGCGGGCATTGGATCACGCCTTCTTCCCCGCGGAACGAATGGCAAACGGAAAACATGCCCTTCTGGGATGTGAAAGTGCGGGAGCATTATTTTGACGGCATGCACATCAGTTCCTTTAATATCAACGTATACGAAGATATCCGCCTGGCCACCAACGAACAGGGACCTTTGCCGGGAATGGGCTATGTGAAACGGGGGAACCTTACCACCACTGCATATTCCGGCGGCGGGCCGCGCAGGTTCACTGCCGGGCAGCACAATGTTTTTATGAACCCTTACACCGCCGTGAGCACCGAAATACCTGCGCAGCAAAACCTGGAGATCATGCTGATGAGTTTCCAGCCGGAACGTTTCCTGCAGCTGGCGGAGCATGCCGGGCCGGTGATGGGCCAACTGGCCGAAAGCATCGCGGCCAACAAGCCCACGCCTTACCTGAACGGCCCCAATATGCCGCTCACGCCGCGTATGCTGGCCATTATCCTGGAAATTGAGCAGGGTTGTTACAGCGGCGGGCTGATGAACCTCTTCCTCCAATCGAAGCTGCTGGAACTGCTGGCCCTGCAGTGCAGCCAGCTGGAAGCGGCGGGCAAAGGGGAAACGCGCCCGGAGGGCCTGAGCCACGCCGATATGCAGAAAGTGCGCGAAGCGCGGGAAATATTGCTGGCAGACCTGCAGAATCCGCCTTCGCTCAGCGCCCTGGCCAGGCAAACGGGGCTGAACGAGTTCAAGCTGAAAAGCGGGTTCAGGAAGATGTTCGGCCTGCCGGTATTCGCTTACCTGAAGGAACACCGGCTGGAACTGGCCAGGGAGCTGATCCGCGGCGGCGGGAAGTCCGTTACGGAGGTAGCTTATGAAACCGGTTATTCCACATTGCAGCACTTCAGCAACGAATTCAGGAAGAAGTTCGGGCTAAGCCCGGGAAGCCTGAAGTAAACGGTTACACAATCATTTTCAATAAAAAGCTCAAAAATTTGGCTTGCGGGAAGCCGGAAATGGCGGCGGTTTGCCGGTAAAATGCTAAATTTGTTAGCATGAAGCGTTCCGGATCAGCAGACCTGCCATTACATTACGGCTATGTGCCCCGCTGGCTTGCCGAAAGAATGGCAAAGCTGGGGCTGGCCGTTACAGAATCCATCCTCCTCGAATACGGGCATGAAGCCTTCCTCAGCCGCATGAGCAACCCGTTCTGGTTCCAGAGTTTCGGGGCGGTGATGGGGATGGACTGGCATTCTTCCGGCATCACCACTTCCGTAATGGGCGCGCTCAAAAGAGCGGTGAACCCGCGCGCGAGAGAACTGGGGCTTTATATCTGCGGCGGCAAAGGCCGCTTTTCCCGCGAAGCGCCCGAAGAGCTGTTCAGGGTGGCGGACCGTACCGGCCTGGATGGCGGCTATCTCGCCCGCTGCAGCAGGCTGAGCGCAAAAGTAGATAACACCGCCGTGCAGGACGGCTTCCAGCTGTATACCCATAATTTTATCGTAAGCGACCGGGGGGACTGGACGGTGATCCAGCAGGGAATGAGCCCCAACAGCCAGATGGCGCGCCGTTACCATTGGCATTCCGGGCAGTTGCAGTCATTCGTGGAAGAGCCGCACGCAGCCGTTTGCGGCGAGAACGTCGGCCCCATCCTCAACCTCACCGCCAAAGAAGCCGCCTCCGCCCGCGCCGGCATGCTCGGCCTTACCCGCGAAAAACCCGAGCTGATGATGCAGGAGATCCAGCAGCTGCTCTTGCCTTCGCGCCACGAAGTGCAGGCGGAAGACGTGGACCTGAAAAGGCTGGGCACGGTGCTGTGGATGGCGCATGAGCAGGCTGTGGATAATTTCGAGGAGCTGCTGCTGTTGCAGGGAACCGGGCCGCGCACGGTTCAATCGCTGGCGCTGGTGAGCGAGGTGATCCATGGCACGCCGGCAAGATTCAAAGACCCGGCGCGCTTCGCGTTCGCGCATGGCGGGAAAGACGGGCATCCTTTCCCCGTGCCCGTCAAAGTATACGACGAAACCATTGCCACTTTGCAGATCGCCGTTCATAAAGCGAAGCTGGGGAACACGGAAAAGCAGGAAGCCATCAAAGCGCTGCATACGCTGGCCGTTAAAGCGGAGAAAGATTTTGTGCCG
>CBFHAF010000577.1:0-3680 GCA_965653435.1 uncultured Chitinophaga sp. | reverse complement strand
CCTGCAGCGATTCGAGCCGCAGGCCCGTTACTTCGCCCAGGTCGTACAGGTTGCAGGCGCTGTTCTTCCAGATGATGTTATTGGAATGGTTCTCCAGGATAATGAACGCATCTTCGCCCGGTACGGCTTTATATGCCCTGGTAGCCAGGTCGTAATAATATTTTTTGCCGTTCTCGATCTTGTAAAAGTTCTTCACGCCCGCAGCCAGCATGTCGTTCACCCACGAAGCGACGGTAAGGCCTTTGTCCGTGATGTTTTTGATCCCGGCTTCCACACCCAGCAGGTCCCAGGTTTCGAACGCGCCTATTTCCCAGCCGAAGCCGGCTTTCATGGCATCGTCCACCTTGTACAGATCGTCCGCAATTTCGGGGATACGGTGAGAGATATACGAAAACAGCCGCGCATGGAACGCCTGGTAGAACTGCCCCGCTTTATCGGAGGACGAAGCCAGCATTTTAATGCGCTGCTTCAGGTCTTCCACGGGCTTGGCGGCTTCGATGCTGGCGAATTTCGCTTTCACCTTCGGGCCGTATTCCATGGTCTTCAGGTCGAGGGTGAGTATCTCTTTCCCGCCCGCGCCTTTGGTCTTTTTATAGAAACCCTGCCCGGTCTTATCGCCCAGCCAGTTGTTCTCTACAACTTTCTGCAGGAAAGGCGGTATAAGCATGATATCGCGCGCTTCATCCTCAGGGCAATTATCCGCAACGCCTTTGGCCACTTTCACCAGCGTGTCTATCCCTACCACGTCCGCCGTGCGGAAGGTGGCGGATTTCGGGCGGCCGATCACGGGGCCGGTCAATGCATCCACTTCATCTATCCCCAAACCCATCTCCTGCATGATGTGGAAAATGGCCATGATGGAGAACACGCCCACGCGGTTGGCAATGAAAGCCGGCGTGTCCTTGCAGAGCACGGTGGTTTTCCCCAGGTACAGGTCGCCGTAATGCATCAGGAAACCGGTTACCGCGGGATCGGTGTACGGGGTGGGAATGATCTCCAGCAGCCGCAGGTAACGCGGCGGGTTGAAGAAGTGCGTGCCCAGGAAATGTTTTTTAAAATCTTCGCTGCGGCCTTCCGCCATCAGGTGGATAGGAATGCCGGAGGTATTGGAAGTGATCAGTGTGCCGGGTTTGCGGAACTGCTCCACCTGCTCGAATACTTTTTTCTTGATATCGAGGTTCTCCACCACTACCTCTATGACCCAATCGCAATCGGCGATGGATTTCATATCGTCGGTGAAGTTGCCTGTCCTGATATGCCTGGCGGCTTCTTTCGTGTAGAGGGGCGAGGGGTTGGACTTGATGGCCGCCTGCAGGGCTTCGTTCACGATCCTGTTCCTCACAGCGGGATGCTCTGTTGTTAATCCTTTGGCCTTTTCCGCATCATTGGGTTCTTTTGGCACAATGTCCAGCAGCAGCACCTTTACGCCTAGGCCTGCGAAATGACAGGCTATTCTTGAGCCCATTACGCCGGAACCCAGCACTGCAACTTTGTTGATCCTTCTTTGCATAATATTTCCGCTTTAGAATAATGAATTTAGCATTTTTCTTGCTTGAACGGCGCAGCATAAAGAAAAAAGCCCCGGCATATCGCCGGGGCTAGTCCGATTAATTTCTGTTATGTTTCCGTGATCAGCTCACCCCGCTGCCGGGCGCCACGGCCTGGTCGGGGTTTACGAACACGAGCTTGCCGTCTTTGTCTTCAGCCATCAGTATCATGCCCTGGCTTTCAATGCCTTTCATTTTGCGCGGTGCAAGATTGGCCACCAGCGTCACCTGTTTGCCGATAATGGCTTCAGGTGCGTAATGCAGGGCAATCCCGGATACAACGGTACGTTGTTCCGTGCCGAGGTCTATCGTGAGCTTCAGCAGTTTGTCTGCCTTGGCTACTTTCTCCGCGTGGGTGATGGTGCCAGCTTTCAGTTCCAGCTTCGCGAAGTCCTCGTATTGTATCTCCGGCTTGGCGGGCGCGGCTTCTTTCGCGGGCTCTGCTGCGGCGGACTGCTGTGCGGCTGCGGATTGTTTCAGCCCTGCATGCAGCTTCTGCACCTGCGCCGCCACCTGTTCGTCCTCGATTTTCTTGAACAGCAGTTCGGGCGGGCGCAGGGAATACCCTACGCTCACGAGCTTCATGCTGCCTGCGTTCTCCCATTCCAGCATACGGTCCACCACCTTCAGCATATGGCAGATCTTCTGCGCGGTGAACGGCAGGAAAGGGTTGATGAACACGGCGAGGTTGGCCGTGAGCTGCAGGCATACATGCAGGCAGTTGTCTATCAGCTGCTGGTTCTGCGCTTGCAGCTCGGGTGTTTTGGCGAGTATCCAGGGTTGTTTTTCCTGGAGGTAGCGGTTGCCTTCGCGGGCCACGTTCATCACTTCATTCAGGGCATCGCGGAAGCGGAAGGTTTCCAGGGACTCGGATATCTTCATCTTCGCGTCCTGCAGCATGGCAAAGATCCCGTCGTCCGACGCGTCTTTCACGGCCGCGTGCATAGGGGGCACCTTGCCGCCGCAGAGCTTGTGCATCAGTACCATCGTGCGGTTCACGAAGTTGCCGAGGTTCGCCACCAGCTCGTTGTTATTGCGGTCCTGGAAATCTTTCCAGGTAAAATCGTTGTCTTTGGTCTCGGGCGCGGTAGAGCAGAGCACATACCGCAGCACGTCCTGCTGGTCAGGGAAATCCTTGATGTAATCGTGCACCCACACGGCCCAGTTGCGGGAAGTGCTCACCTTCTCCCCTTCGATGTTGAGGAATTCGTTGGCAGGCACATTGTCGGGCACTACGAACCCGCCGTGCGCTTTAAGCATGGCCGGGAAAATAATGCAGTGGAACACAATGTTGTCTTTCCCGATGAAGTGGATCAGGCGGGTATCTTCCTTGCACCAGTAATCGGCCCAGTTCCCGGTCAGCTCCTTGGTGGCGGAAATGTACCCGATGGGCGCGTCGAACCATACGTACAGCACTTTGCCCTCGGCGTCAGGCAGCGGCACTTTGATGCCCCAGCTGCTGTCGCGCGTCATGGCGCGGGACTGCAGCCCGTTGTCCAGCCAGCTTTTACATTGGCCGTATACGTTGGCCTTCCATTCCTTATGGTCTTCGATGACGTATTGTTTCAGCCAGGGTTCATAGTTTTGGAGCGGCATGTACCAGTGTTTCGTTTTCTTTTTCACCGGCACGGCGTCGCTGAGGGCGGAGCGGGGATTGATCAGGTCGTCCGGGCTGAGGGAACTGCCGCAGCGCTCGCACTGGTCGCCGTAAGCCTTGTCGTTACCGCAGTTCGGGCAGGTGCCGATAATGTAACGGTCTGCCAGGAACACCTGTTTCACCTCGTCGAAATATTGTTCGGATTCCTTCTCTTCGAAAAGGCCGTCGTCGTACATCTTTTTAAAGAAGTCTGCGGCCGTCTGGTGATGTACCTGGTTGGAGGTACGGGAGAAGATATCGAAGGAGATGCCCATGGAGGCGAAAGAATCTTTGATGACCGCGTGGTATTTGTCCACGATGTCCTGCGGGGTCACGTTTTCCTGCATGGCCTTGATGGTGATGGGAACGCCGTGTTCATCCGTACCGCAAACGAACTTTACGTCTGCTTTCCTGGCCCTGAGATACCGTACGTAAATGTCCGACGGCAGGTAACAGCCGGCCAGGTGCCCGATGTGAACCGGGCCGTTGGCATAGGG
>CBFHAF010000576.1:0-3688 GCA_965653435.1 uncultured Chitinophaga sp. | reverse complement strand
GCCGCGGCCGGCGTGGTGAATAAAAGCGGGAACGATATCGGGAACTTTGTGGGTATTACTTCCTCCCTCCAGGCGGCGGACCCCACCTCATACAGCGCCACCAGCTGGGTATCCGTTACCCGCAAGCTGTACGAAGCGTACGAGCCTGACCCCAACAGCACCGCGACCCCGTTAAAATCTTCACCGGACATCCGCCGCGACTGGAACTGCGCCAACTTCATCTACAGCGGCACGCCGCGTGTGAGAACGGCCCGCAACAACGTATGGCAGATGAGCGCGGGCAAGTTCAGGAGAGAGTATTGCCCTGCCGAGATACGCAACACCAACGGCGTTGGGGGTACCTATAATATCAACTGGCCGGTGATCCGTTATGCGGACGTGCTGCTGATGCGTGCGGAAGCGGAAAACCACCTGCACGGCCCCGGCAATGCATATGCAGATGTGAACGCCGTGCGCAAAAGGGGGTACGGCATCATGAACGGCAACGTCGTGAAATCCGTGACGCTTACCAGCCAGGGCTCAGGCTACACTGTGGCGCCGCCGGTGACCATCTCCGGGGGCGGCGGCAGCGGCGCAACAGCCAGCGCCGTGATCAGCGGCGGTAAAGTGACGGGCATTTACCTGAGCAGCCCCGGTACGATCGCCGCGGGCAGCTATTTTACTTCTGCACCCGTGGTCGTGATCGGCACCGCATGGACGCCGGGCGCTTCCTACACAGCAAATACGCAGGTCACCCATAACGGCAGCCTCTATACGGTAACTGCCGCGGGCACCGCCACCAATACGCCGCCCACGCATACCTCCGGCGACTCGGATGCAAACGTGACCGGGGCAGTGTTCACCTATGCCGGCGAAGCCGCCGCCGCCACGGCTGCCATCACCAGCGGAACCGAAGCGGACCTCCCCGGAGGGCTGACCAAGGAAGACTTCCAGCTGGTGATCCGCGACGAGCGCATGCGCGAGCTGTGCTTTGAAGCACTGCGCAAGGCCGACCTGATACGCTGGGGCAATTTTTACCAGGACATGCAGACCTTCGCCGCCTGGGCTTCCGCCAACGGCGCCGGCGTAACTTCCACCGGCAACCCGAACGGCCTGCAGGGCGTTCGGAACGTGCTGCCGCGCCATGTGCTGCTGCCCAAACCTACCTATGAACTGAACCTGAACCGCGCACTCGTGCAGAACCAGGGCTGGTAATTCATGAACTCAAAACATTCAGCTATGCAACGTTTATCTTTTATCATACTCACCGGCCTGGCTATTATCGCTGTTGCCTGCACGAAAAATATGGAAGTGCCGGCGCCTGATTTCCAGGTGAGCCTGGACCCCGCAAAGAAAGTGGCGGATACTTTCACCTACAGGGTGGGAGATACCACGCGTTTTCAATTTTCCGGCAAAGCAGGCAACATCGCATTCTATTCCGGTGAAGCCGGCAAACGGTACGCCGGCCGGGAAACGTCTTTCCGCCTGGGAGCCGTCACCCTTTCCTTTGCATCCAAATCAGAATTCGGCACGCAGAAGAACACCCTGAAAGTGCTGGCCACCAGCAAGCTCGCCGGCCTGGACTCCGCTACAGTGGTGAATGCGCAATGGACGGACATCACATCCCGCCTGGCGCTGGCCACCAGCGCTACCGTAGTGAATTCAGGCACGGCTGACCTGACGGACCTTGTAGCCAATGAAAACGATTCCCTGTTCATCGCCTTCAGGTACGACGGCGTTACCGGCAGCACGCAACGCACCTGGACCATCACGAATTACGTAGTGAACAACGTGCTTCCGGAGCAGAGTTACAGCGTGAGCAGCCTCAGCACCGACGCCAGCTTCTGGACGCGTTACGGCAACGTATGGGCGCCTGCATCCGCCCGCTGGACGGCCTCCGCGAACGACCTGAAGATCACCGGCGGCAACGCTTCGGCTCCTTCCAATACCAGCTGGATCATCAGTAAACCATTGTATATCGGCAAACTGCCGCCCGATGTGAGCACCGGCATCAAAAGCATCAACGAGCCGGAGAAGGCAGGGTACGATTACCAATACAGCACCCCGGGCGTATACAAAGCCACCTTCGTGGCCTTTAACCATACCCTGGATGAAGAAAAGAGCGTAGTCAGGGAATTAATCATCAAAGTGATACCATAATCAAGCACATGAAACCATTTATTTATCTCATTGCAACCGTTAGCCTTTTTGCGTTTACGACAAACACCCCGGAAAAAGATTTTATCAGGGACAATGTGTCTTTCGCCAAAACGCAGCTGAAGTACATGCTGAAAGAAACCGGCAACCGCGACCCGCTTGCTTTTCCCCGTACAACCGGTAAAGCCGGCCAGCTGGTGACCACCAATATGTACGACTGGACGCCGGGTTTTTTCCCCGGCAGCCTGTGGTATGCCTGGGAGCAGACGAAAGACCCGCAGCTCCGCCGGCAGGCTACCGCCTGGACGGAAAAGCTGGAGCCCCTGAAGGACTTCACCAAACACCACGACCTTGGATTCATGGTGTATTGCAGCTACGGCAATGCTTACCGGCTCACCGGCAACAAAGCCTACCGCGACATCCTGGTACAGTCCGCCCGCTCGCTCAGCACCCGTTTTTCAAAGACCACCGGCAGCATTAAATCATGGAATGCGTTTAAGTCCTGGCACGGGAACAAAATGTACTATTACCCCGTGATCATAGACAACATGATGAACCTGGAGCTGCTCTTTTTCGCCTCCCGCGAAACCGGAGATACCTCTTTCCGCCACATTGCCGTAACCCATGCGGAAACCGCGATGAAGAACCAGATACGTGAAGATTACAGCTCTTACCACGTAGTATGCTACGATACCTTGACCGGAAAAGTGGAAGGCCGTGAAACCGCGCAGGGATACGCTGATAACTCCACCTGGGCGCGCGGCCAGGCCTGGGGCATTTATGGATTCACTATGGTATACCGCGAAACGAAAGATCCGCGTTTCCTGAAAACGGCGATGGGCATGGCCGATTTTTTCCTGGACCATAAGAACCTGCCTGAAGACAAAGTGCCGTACTGGGATTTTAACCTGCTGGAAGCAGGGTATACGCCCGGCAAGAACAGCAACGCCAATAAAGTAAGCACAAAGTACCGCGACGCATCCGCCGCTGCCATTACAGCTTCCGCCTTGTTTGAGCTAAGCGGCTACGCAGGCGATAAAAGCGGGAAATACCGCGATGCGGCCATTAAGATGCTGCATACCCTCGGCAGCAGCGCTTACCGCGCGCCTGAAGGCGGGAACGGCAATTTTTTACTGATGCACAGCGTGGGCAGCATTCCGCACAATGCCGAAATAGACGTGCCGCTGGTGTATGCGGATTATTATTTCATCGAGGCATTGCGGCGCTACGAAAATTCATTAAAATAGCTCATAACGCTTAGAGCACGAGAAGAAAGGGGGTGTTTCCGCGAGAAACGCCCTTTTTTTATTCATGCTCATCGTTTTTTTTTTAGATTAGCGGACTTAATCCACTATATCATGAAATTCTATTTCTTCCTGTTAACCATGCTTTGCAGTGCTCTGCCTGCACTTTCCCAGGTTCCGACCCTTCAGCAAGTGACCGACGCTGGTAATTCAACCGGCAACCTGATCATTATTGATCCGGCGGCTGATACTTTCAGGGGATTTTACGTCAAACGGTTGAATGGAACTGCCACCAGCCAGGTAGGGTT
>CBFHAF010000575.1:0-3695 GCA_965653435.1 uncultured Chitinophaga sp. | reverse complement strand
TACGCTGATCCGCACTTTCATTTTCGAGGCGTATACGATCCCTACTCCTTCTATGGAAAAAACCTTACTGGTGAACGATTTCCTGTTTGTGAGCAAAGTTAGTTACGGCCCCCGCGTACCCATGACACCCCTTGCGGTGCCATTCACCCATCATACGCTTCCCCTCACCAAATACACCAAGGCCTATTCTGAGGCCATACAGTGGAAATACCGCCGCCTGCCCGGTTTTGGCGATATCCGCCGCAACGACGTGGTGGTGTTCAACTTCCCGGAAGGGGATACGGTGGCCCTGGAACGGTCGGACGAGAGTTATTACGACCTGGTGCGCCGCATGGGCAGGGACGAGGTTTGGAACCAATACCGCGTTACTTCCCGCCCTGTGGATAAAAGGGAGAATTACATCAAGCGCTGCGTGGGCATTGCCGGGGATTCCCTGGAGGTGCGCAACGGCATCGTGGTGGTGAATGGAGTGCCTGAAACGCCGCCCCCGCACGGTCAGCGCCAGTATAATGTGAACACCAACAGCGGTGAGCCGCTTAGCGCCATGAGGCTGGAAGAGCTGGGCGTTACCAGTCCTTACGAAGTGCTGGAAGTAGGCAAACTGTTCTATAACCTGACGCCTTCGGAAGAAAAAGCGGTAAAAGCGATGGATTTCGTCGGCGGAAAGGTATACCCTTACCTCAGCCCGCTCGTAGATGGCGTGTGGCCGCAGGATACGGCGCATTACAAATGGACGGTAGATAATCTCGGGCCCATTTACATCCCGAAAAAAGGCGCCACCGTACAGCTGGACAGCTCCAACATCGAACTGTACCGCCGCATCATCGCCGTGTATGAAAAAAACACCCTGGAAACCCGGGGCAGCCAGTTCGTGATCAACGGGCAGGTAACCAACAGCTATACTTTCAAAATGAACTATTACTGGATGATGGGCGACAACCGCCACAAATCGCTGGACAGCCGCTACTGGGGCTTTGTTCCGGAAGATCACGTGGTTGGCAAGGCCTGGCTCATCTGGATGAGCTACGGCAGCAACGGCATCCGCTGGAGCCGCCTGTTCAGCACTATCAAATAAGCTGCAGCAGAACAATAACGAGTGAGCCGTTCAGCTTGCGAATCCTAAAAGAAGTAACTTCGGGACCGCAACAAGAACGGCTCCTTCTTTTTAATAAAACCAGGCTATTGAATATGGAAAAGAAGATACAACAGATTGAATACGAGGAATATAAGGATGCATCTGAACTGGCTTCCGAAGACCGGGCGCTGCTGGAAGCCGCCCGCAAAGCGGTGGAAGATGCTTACGCCCCGTATTCCCGCTTCAGGGTAGGGGCAGCCCTGCAACTGGCCAACGGGCAGCGGGTGCTGGGCACCAACCAGGAGAACGCTTCTTATCCCGTTGGCATCTGTGCGGAAAGAACGGCTCTCTCCACAGCCTCTTCCCTTTACCCCGGCGTGCCGGTCCAGACGCTGGCGGTGAGCTACCGCAACGAGCTGGGAAGCAGCCTTAAGCCCATTTCCCCCTGCGGCATCTGCCGCCAGACCATCTGCGAGTACGAGCAGCGGTTCAATGCCCCCATCCGCATCATTATGGCGGGCCTTACCGGGCCGGTGTTTATCATCAGCAACGGCGGCAGCCTGATGCCTTTATCATTTTCTTCAGGCGATATGTTATAAATTAAATAATTTATGTATATTTGATTCTGGCGCGCATGCGCTTTGAATTATGTTCCTATACCGTATCCTGCTGTACCTATGCATCCTGTTGCCGTTATGCCTTGCGCTGCCGGCGAAAGCCGATAGTCCCGGCGGAAGCCACCGTGCCCGGCAACTTTATGAGCAGGGCGTGCGCCTGAAGCTCAGCGGCCGCCTCCAGGAGGCGGAAGAACGTTTTGCCGCCGCCATCAAAGCCAGCCGCGGCTACGCCGCTCCCTACATCGAGCTGGCCAATCTTTACCGCCTTCAGCATCAGTCCGAAACCGCCAAGCAGCAGCTGCTTCTTTTGCTCGAGCAGCATGCCGGGCACCCTGAAGCCCTGGCCGCACTCGCGGAAATTTTCTTCGAACAGAAAGGGTATGAAGACGCGCTGGCTTATGCCTTCAGGGCGCGAGCTCAGGGCGCGCCGCATATGAACAGCATTATCGGCCTCAGCTATTCTTTCCTGGACCACCCGGAAGAAGCTATTAAAGCGCTGGAACTGGCGCTGCTGGAAGAACCGGACCAGCCGGTGCTGCTCTGCCGCATCGCGCGGCTGCATGCGCAGGCGGAGAATTATGAAGAAGCGCTTATTTACTATGAAAAAGCACTGAAAGCAGACAGTACTGCTGCCGGTGTATATTACGAATCAGGAATGATGCATTTTAACATGAAAAACTACAAAAACGCTGCCGGCGCATTTGAACAGGCTGCCAGGATGGGGCACCCCGGTAATGCAGATCTTTATGTAAACCTCGGGCTGGCTCAGCTGAAGCAGTCCGCCTATGACGACGCCATCCGCAACCTTCACGCCGCGCTCAGCTTAAGACCGAAAGACATCCAGATCATGCAGAACCTGGCCAACGCTTATTACAAAAAACAGGATTATGCGCAGGCCGCCGTGCAGTGGAATAATATCCTGATGCAGCAGCCTATGAACGCTTTCGCCATGTTCATGCTCGGCAAATCGTATATCTGTTCGGGCGAGGTGGCCAAAGGCCAGGTTATCTGCGACCGGGCGCTGCTGCTGCAATAGGCGGGCGCCGTACTTTGTGATCAAACGCTGTAATGAAATGAGATAGGTCAACGTTGACCAGCAAGCACGTCATTGCGAGAAGCAGCAGCGCTAAAGTGGGAGGGGCGACGAAGCAATCTCACGCATCGGATTGAATGACCCAATATTCGGATATTACTTCGTCGCAGCCCTGCACAAATCTCTCGCTGCTTCTCGCAATAACGTTTACATTCTTTCAGGCACCTGTATGCCCAGCAGCTTCATGCTTTGTTTGATAGTATTGGCGGTGAGTATGGCGATCTGCAGGCGTAGTTTGCGCTTGTCTTCATTCTCCGCATCCCTTACTGAATAGATGTATTTACCGCTTTCTTTTTTCGCATAGAAAGAATTGAAGGTTTGCGCCAGCAGGAACGCATAGTTTGCGATAACTGAGGGGCTCCATTCCTTTTGAGCGTCTTCCAGCACGCTGCCGAACTGTTCGTTGATCATGATCAGCTCTTTTTCCATAGGCAGCAGGGGCGCGTTGTGGCGGTATTCTGCCAGTACGGTGAGGTCTGCGGTGGAGAACTCGCGCAGGATGGATTTGATGCGCGCGTAGCTGTACTGGATGAAGGGGCCGGTGAAGCCGTGCAGGTCGATGGATTCTTCGGGGTTGAAGATCATCCTCTTTTTCGGGTCCACTTTAAGCAGGAAAAATTTCATGGCGCCCAGGCCGATGGTTTCATGCAGTTCGCGCAGCTCTTCTTCTGAAAAACCTTTCACCTTGCCGAGCTCTTCGGTATGCGTGGCTGCGGTGGCGATCATTTCTTCCACCATATCGTCCGCATCCACCACAGTGCCTTCGCGGCTCTTCATACGGCCGTGCGGCAGTTCCACCATGCCGTAGGAAAGATGCTCAATACCGTCCGCGGACGGGTCGCCCAGCTTCTGGAGAATGAGCTTCAGCACCTTGAAGTGATAGTTCTGCTCGTCCGCCACCACATACAGG
>CBFHAF010000574.1:0-3704 GCA_965653435.1 uncultured Chitinophaga sp. | reverse complement strand
TATACGCAAAGCTGGACAAAAAGACCGGCATCGTAAAATGGAAATTCACGTCGCTCGATCCCTGGTCGCTGGAACTGACGGACGAGCCGCTGCTGGGCTTCCTGCCGCCTAATGCAAACAGCCCCGAAGGTGAAGGTGCAGTGAATTACATCATTTCATTGAAAGAAGGTTTGCCGCAATCCACAGTTATCAATAACAAAGCAGATATTTTCTTCGACGTGAATGCGCCTATTGCCACCAATGTATTCACCAACACCCTCGACATGATCGCGCCGGCAAGCAAAGTTGCCACGCTTCCCGCCACTACGCCCGCTGCCGATTTCAGGGTAAAATGGAGTGGTACCGATAATGGCGGCGGCATTGAACAGTATCATGTTTTTTATGCGGTGAACAACGGGGACTTCCAGCTTTGGAAAACCGGAACCACGGAGACAGAAGGAACCTTTAACGGCATGAAGGATTCCACCTACCGCTTTTACAGTATTGCCACAGACCTTGCCGGCAACCGCGAAGCTGCCAAAACTGCTGCCGAGGCGTTTACCACCATCACCATAAAAAGCGGGCAGACCATCACCTTTGCAGACATTCCCAACAAACGTTACGGCGACGCGGATTTTGTGCCCGGCGCCATTTCCAGTTCCGGCCTGCCGGTAACATTCACCAGCAGCAACGCCAGCGTAGCCACCGTGGTAAACGGTAAGATCCATATCACCGGTGCGGGCGTTACGAATATCACGGCTTCGCAGCCCGGCAATGCAACGTTTGGCCCTGCTGCGCCTGTTACCGTAGTGCTGGTAGTGGACAAAGGCCGGCAACAGATCAGCTTCCCGGTGATCGCGCCACGATTCCATACTGCTCCGGATTTTGAGCTGAACGCCAGCAGCAGCAGCGGCCTGCCGGTTACTTATACCAGCAGCAACCCGGCTGTTATAACGGTCGTCAACGGCAAAGCGCATATTACCGGCACCGGCAAGAGCATTATTACCGCTGCACAGACAGGGAACGCCAATTACGAAGCCGCGGAAAATGCCGTGCAAACAGCAGAGATACATTTTACCTTGCCTGCCGCCAATTTCAAGGTATCCGCAACCAGCGAAACCTGCCGCAACAGCAACAACGGGGAGATCAGCATTACCGCCGCCAACACGGCGCTGAGCTACGAGGCGGCGCTCATCAGAGGAAATGATACCTCGCGGTATCCGTTCAGCCCGCAGCTTTCCATTAAAAACCTGGCTGCCGGCGAATACAAAGTATGCATTAGCGTACCGGCCCATCCCGATTACAGGCAGTGCTTCGACCTCAGCATCAGCGAACCCAAAGACCTTTCCGTTTATGCAAGGGTAAGCGGCAGCACCAATCAGGTGGAACTTGAGCTGGGAGGCGGCGCCACATACCGGATCAGTATCAATAACCGCTCATATACGACGGACAGCAGCCATATATCCCTCCCCCTGCAACAAGGCGTGAACTACCTTCAGGTAAGCACCGGCCTGCCCTGCCAGGGCATTTATGAAGAAAGGATCATGCTGCAGGACGACATAGTGGTGTACCCCAATCCCGCCGGCCAGTACCTGTATATTTCCACGGGAAAAATACGCACCGGCAAAGTACACGTGCAGGTACTGGACATCCAGGGCAGGCTCGTGCTGAAAGATGTGCTGCCCATATCAGCCGGGGCTGTGCGGCTGAACGTGCAGACGCTTCCCCAAAGCATGTACATCCTGAAAATGCAGATCAACCAGACAGAAAAAACCCTGAAAATATTCAAGAAATGAGAGCGCTGACCGTTATCACCATCACAGGCATATGCATCGCGATGAGCTGCAAAAAAGGCGGCGACAAGCCTGCGCCGCAGGAGATTACTCCGGCCAAAGCCGAATTGCTCTTCCCTTTCAAAAATGAAGTATGCGCATCCGGCCAGGTGCAATCCGCCACCACCTGTATGATCAGCTTCGACTGGAAGGACGCCCTGCAGGCCGAAAGTTATGAGCTGTCGCTGAAGAACCTGGCGGACAACACCGTAACCCTTCACCAATCCTCCACTTCGGATATCAAGATCACATTGCAGCGGGGCCAGCCTTATTCCTGGACAGTCACTTCCAAAACGGGCAAGTCCTCCAAAACCGCCGTGAGCGACACCTGGAAGCTATATGTATCTGGCGAGGGCATTCAATCCTATGCGCCGTATCCCGCGGAAATAACAGCTCCTGTTATGGGCCAGGCCGTTTCCGCAACGGTTGGCAAAGTACAGCTGAAATGGCAGGGAAGCGATGCGGATAACGATATTGCCGGATATACCGTCTACTTCGGGAAAACTGAACCGCTGCCAGCTGTTAAAAGCAACCATGCCGGTACAACTTACGAGGTAGAAGTAACGGCCGGCACTGCCTACCGCTGGAAGATCGTAACGGCGGATGCAAAGGGGAACACAGCTGAATCCGCCACATACATTTTCAGTGTAAACTGATGGAATGGCAATACCGGTATCTAAAAATTATTTTATTACAATCCCGCTAAACCTTTGAAATATGAACAGGTATAACACGCTACTTCTTACGCTGCCGTTACTATTTGCCGGAGTCGCCGCATATCCGCAAAATCTGAAAGAATATAAAGATCCTGCCGGAGTTTTCAAGGTATCTGTTCCGGATGGCTGGAAGGAACAAAAAGCCAGGGGCCGGGCGGTGTTTGTACTGGAGCCACCCGATTCAAAAAGCGCCCGCATCGTACTTGAAACCAACAGGTTTTCCTCCATGAACGCAAATATGTCGCTGAATGAACTGGCATCGACCCAGCTGGAGCATTTCAAAGAACAGGAGGCAGCCGGAGGCGATAAGCTTAAGGCGCGTGAATTTATGACCATAAACGGGAAAGACTGGTGGATGGTTGATTATACGTCCGCGAACACGCGCTACAGGTATTTTCAGACCATCCACAACAGGGTGCGATATTCCTTTTATTACACCAATAAAACGGCGGCATTTGAAGAGCTGGACCAGCTTGCACTTGCCGCTGTAAAAACGTTCGTGTTCCTTAACAGTGACCTTACTGTTTACAAGCAGGACGGAAAGCCCTCGGATAATACGATCGCCGCCGCTGCCATTTCCGAAAACCCGAAGGTATCACAAGCCAGCGCGCCGGCCTTGTCTTTGTCAAATGCAAAAAAGATCCCGTCCGTTGACCAATTGTTTCCATTTACGGATGGCTTTGCGATCGTCAAAAAGGGGAAATCCACCGGCGTGATTAATGCCAGCGGGAAACTGGTAATTGAATTCAACCGTTATATTTTCGATGATTTCAATATAACAAACGATGCGCCTCCTATGGGATTCAGGAATGGTTCCTGCGTGGTCCGCAGCCTCCAAACGGGAAAGCTGGGACTGATCGATACCACCGGCAAATTATTGATCCCCGCAGAATACATGATCATCCACCCATACGACGATGAAGGCTGGGCAAGGGTTACTGGTTTTAAGAGGGATTATTATTTTATCAACAGAAAGGGTACAAAGATCCCGATCGCAAGCTGCTTCCAGGCGGCTTATTCGTCCATTAATCCAAACTCCGCCCTTTTGCAGGATATGTTCAGAGGGGGTGAAAAAATGGATGAAGCCGCTTTCGGCGCCAAGATTATTGCATCTTTTAACGGCAATATCTCTCCCGGCTATACGAAAGAAGGCAAAATGAGCTATTTCGACCGGACG
>CBFHAF010000573.1:0-3711 GCA_965653435.1 uncultured Chitinophaga sp. | reverse complement strand
ACAATTAATCAATTCTCCTATAAACCCTCCGGCGCCTGTTTGCAAAAACAGGCGCTTTTTCTTTGTCCACAGGGAGTTGTTTGAATTATTACAGGGATAAGGCTGCCTGTGTGGAACCGGTACATCGCAGCATTTAAAATTGCGCCGCTTCTGATAATTTAAGCTCCTATTTTAGCACCCTCTTCACTATGCAATCCCGAAATCCCGCCTTAACTTCATGTATCCTAAAAAATCCACATGACAACAGTAATTCCACGTACTGCCGTTAAAAATTACGGCTACGCCGTTCGTGTGTCGCTTATTGCGGCGCTGGGCGGCTTCTTATTTGGTATGGAAGTGGCCGTTATCTCCGGCGCTGAAAAAACCATTCAGCAATTATGGTCCTTAAGCTCTTTCTGGCAAGGCTTTACCGTGGCGTCCAGCCTGATCGGTACGGTGTTCGGCTCCCTGCTGGCAGGCGGGCCCGCGCAGAAATACGGGCGCAAAAAGGTATTGATCGCTATCGCATTGATGTACCTGTTATCCGCGGTAGGCTGCGCGCTTAGCTCTGCATGGCTCCTGTTCGTGCTGTTCCGTTTCATCGGCGGGCTGGCAGTGGGCGCATCTTCCGTGGTGGGGCCGATGTACATTTCAGAAATAGCGCCGGCGAAGATACGCGGTGCGCTGGCGGGCTCTTTCCAGGTGAATATTGTCGCGGGTATTTTGGTGGCTTACCTGGCTAACTTCCTGCTGGCGGATATCGGAACAGACGCCTGGCGGTATATGCTGGGTGTAATGGCTATCCCCGCGGTGATTTTCGCATTGCTGGTAAGGACCATTCCCGAAAGCCCGCGCTGGCTGGTGCTCAAGGGGCAGGATGAGGCCGCCGGGCGCATCTTTGAACGTACCGGTGAAACGGATATAGCTGGCCTTATCAGGGAAGAACATGCGCTGGCCAAACAAGGGATCAAAGAGCGGCTTTTTTCGGGGAAATATAACAAACCGATTTTCTACGCCATGCTGCTGGCCATGTTCAACCAGCTGTCAGGCATTAATGCGATCATCTATTATGCGCCGAGGATCTTCGAAATGGCGGGCTTCAGCCAGGCCAGCGCATTCCAGCAATCAGTGTACATCGGCGCGGCGAACTTCCTTTTTCACTTTGCTGGCAATGAGCGTGATAGACCGCTTCGGAAGGAAAAAATTGCTGCTCACCGGCGCGGCAGGGATGTTCATTTTCCTGGCATTGACGGCGGTGGCATTCAATAGCCCCGGCGGCGGAGGCGGCAGCGTGATCATTTACCTGGTCGGGTTCATTGCCTGCTTTGCTTTTTCTCAGGGAGCGGTGATCTGGGTGTTCATTTCAGAGATATTCCCCAACGCGGTACGTTCCCAGGGCGGTTCCTTAGGCAGCTTTACGCACTGGATCATGGCCGCTATCATCTCCTGGACCTTCCCTATCATCGTGGAAGGCAGTCCCAATGGCGGTTTTTATTCATTCATTTTTTACAGCGTGATGATGCTGATCTCTTTTGTTTTTATCTGGCGCGTAATGCCTGAAACCAAGGGAAGATCGCTGGAGCAGATACAGCAGGAGCTGGGTATAAAGTGATTATTTCCAATATAGTTAAGGCTGGCCGGGGCTGGCCCGGTCAGCCTTATGCTTTATACAGCGTTTATATTTCTTCGATAACCGCATCCGGGGCGTTCGCTTTTACGGAAGCCTTGCCTTTTTCACGGCCGCTGCTGTTCTCGTACATTTCGCTGGTGCCGATCACTTCCTGGTTACCGCCCTGTAGCACAAAATATAACCGCCCGTCTTTGGCCGTCCGGTCTGCATACTGCCGGTCTATCGCCGCATTTCGTTTAACGGACGCAATGCCTTCCAGGCATTTATCTTTTGAATTGTAGTGCTCGCTGGTGAGGATGGTTTCGCCATTGCCGGCTTTCAGGTTGAAATGGAAAGCGCCGGTAGCGCCTCGGGTGATAACAAATTTTCCCATAAGATAATTTTTCAGTGGTACCGCAAAAAAGGGGCCATCTGAATATACAACGATCGGCTTTTCCCCGCATGGCAGCCATCCAGGCTTAATATCAGCTTAATGCGATTCCCCGTCTTCCCCAAACCAGCACGCATTCCGGCACAGGGACGATTTACACCGGCTTTTTGGTATATTCGGAATATAAAAACGCTCCATGCAACGCCTGATATTCGTCCTGATAACTTTCATGTTCACCCTCCGCCTTCAGGCAATTACCAATCAGCGGCCAAAGCATGATTATTACGGCTGGGATTATTTTAATAAATTAGCCGTCCTATGATAGTCCTGATTCAATCGATAGACCGGGTTGGCCTGGTGGCCGGCATATCGGCCATTATGGCGAAAGAGCGGCTCAATATTGTTTCGCTGAGGGAGTTTGTGGATAAGACGGACAACCGTTTTTACATCCGCATCGAAGCTGAGCACGAGGCTGATCCTGTAGCGCTGGAGAGCGCCATCCGGGAGGTGCTGCCGCCGGATGCGTTTGTAAGCATCAATCCCAGGCCGGAGAAAAAGATCGCCGTGATGGTGACAAAGGAATACCATTGCCTGGCGGACATTCTCGTGCGTAACCAGTTCAACACGCTGGGCGCTACCGTTCAATGCGTGATCGGCAACCACCAGGTGCTGGAAAATATCTGCCAGCGCTTCGCTATACCATTCCATTATATTTCACACGAGCAGGAAAGCAAAGCCGCTTTCGAAGAAAAAATAGAGACCGTTATTGCTGGCTACAATCCGGATTATATCGTGCTGGCCAAGTTCATGCGGGTGCTTAGCCCCGCATTTGTGGCGAAATACCCGGAACGGATCATCAACATCCATCATTCCTTCCTCCCTGCATTTGCCGGAAGCCAGCCTTACCGGCAGGCCTTCGAAAGAGGGGTAAAGCTCATCGGCGCCACCTCCCACTTCGTGACCAACGAGCTGGACGAAGGGCCTATCATCGCGCAGCAGGTGATACCGGTGAACCATTCGTTTACCACAACGGATATGATACGCGCGGGCAAGGAGATCGAAGTATCCGTGCTGGCCAAGGCGCTCCGCCTGGTTTTCAGCGACAGGGTGTTCGTGTACCGGAATAAAACGGTGGTGTTTGAATAACCTCAATAAACCATTTGCATAAAAAAGAAAGCGCACAATGGTGCGCTTTTCTTATTCACGGGGAGGGATCAATTTCATTGTGCGGCGGAGGCGGGCGCCGTCATTCTGATTTTCCGGGGAATGAATCCGGTAGCTTAATGTCTTTACCTGAGGTTGTCCTTCTGTTTAGCCGGCCCGTCTTTTTTGATCACAGGAGGCGTGAACTTTACTTCTTCCTTCGCTTTTGCGGGAGCGGCCTTTTCAACAACGGGTTGCGGAAACTTGGCCTGCGGTTTTGCATCTTTCCTGATCACAGGCGGTGTGAATTTCACTTCTTTGCTTTTGGATACCTTTTCAGCAACAGGCGGCAGTGGAGGTGGTGATTTTTTGAGCGACTTCAGCGTTACCTCGGGAACATGTTTCGGAGGCAGCGGAGGAGGAGGGGGCGGTACTTTTTTGTCCTCGTAAATAACTTCTTTGCCTTTTACGGGCGTGGTCTTTTTTTCCTGGGCGGAGAGCGTAGTGCACGCCAGCAGCAATACGGCAGCCAGGGAGGATAGCTTGAGCATAACATGGTATTTTTTACGTAGATGCCGGCCTCCCCGTT
>CBFHAF010000572.1:0-3712 GCA_965653435.1 uncultured Chitinophaga sp. | reverse complement strand
AACTGGGCAACGATCTTATCTGTTGCATTCAGATGGCAGCGGTAAAAACATTCTATCGCCTTGCCTGCTGAATAACCAAAAAGAGCGGGCTCGATGTAGTCCCATTGCCCGTGCAGGGAATCCAGGTGATATTTTCCCCAGAGATCTGTAAATATTTCATTCTTATGTTTGAACAGCGGCGTAAAATCGATCAGTGCCGCCAGGGGGCGGCCGGGGATATTCCAGCGGCCGGTGCGTACAGGCAAGCCTTCCTGCTGCATCCTGGCCTTCCATACTTCAAACAGGGACTTATCTTCTATGAATTCGGGGTTTATTCCACTGGCGGACGGCAGGTCAGGCCCGATGAGCACCAGCCGGTCGCCCCATTCTTCCTGCAGCAGGCGGGCTTTGGTGCACAGCACAGTATAAATGCCGCCAACTTTATTGCAGACCTCCCAGCTTACTTCGAAAATATAATCAGGTTTCAATTGTATGTCGGTCATGGATATTTGTTTTTTTCCTTTCCAGCCATTTATCCAGGCGCAGGGAGAAATCGGTGAGTATGTTCATATAATTCATGAAAGCGTCAAAAGGACTTTGGTAGGGGCTGAAATAACTGTGCACCGCACCATCTTCGAGCGTTTTGGTGCTCATGTAATAAAAGTGGTCGCTGCTCTGCAGGTACATCCAGTCCTGCCTTAGTTGACTGCTGTTGCAGGCAGCTACTTTTTTTTCGAGGGCGTAGAGGCTGTCAAACGCATCCTGCTGCAGGTCGTTGCCCAGCCAGGCAGAAAGGTCGCGTGCTTCGTCCGCCCAGGATACCGGCCGGGGAACGGAAAGGCTGGCAGCGGCCGGCAGCAATTGTGCCGCTTCTCCCGGTGTTATAAAGCCCGCGGTTTCCCCGGACAATATTTCCCCGGGCAACATTTCCAGGAAATCGAAAATACCGCTGTTACGGCCATGATGTTCCCCGAAAGTTTCATAATCCATGAAAAGGTTGATAAGTTGATCGTTGCCGGGAATATCCCGTAACCATCCCGCGAATTTGCCGGCAGTAAGGGGCCATTCGCTCCACCCACGGTCCGAAAAACGGAAGGCAATATCGTCGCTCAGCCTGTAATGTTTCAGCAGCAGCTTCAGCCTGGGGTTGGCTGCGCTGTTGTATAACTGCCGCTGGCTCTTCCAATGGAGCACCTGCGAGGCGCCTTCCGTGAGCATGGCGGTAAAGCCGAGGTCAGCCACCAACCCGGCGATCCGGTCGTTATAGATCAGCTCCGTATTCCGGAATACGCGCGGTTCCTGCCTGAACAGGCCGGTTATTTTTTCAGTATGGGCCTGCACCTGGCGAACGAATTCCTGATCGCTTTGCAGGGAGGCCAGCGAATGGGCATAGGTCTCCGCTAAAAATTCCACACTGCCTGTATCCGCCAGGGCTTTGAAGCTTTCCGTCACTTCCGGCATGTACCGTTCGAACTGGTCGAGCGCGGTACCTGAAATAGAAAACGCCACTCGGAACCCCGGGCCGTGCTTCCTGATCAGTTTCAGCAGCAGCTGGTTAGCCGGGAGATAACAATTGCGGGCCACTTTGCAGAGGATGGCCTCGTTGGCCTCGCCGTCGAAATAACGGGCGTCTTCCCCTATCTGTGTAAAGGGAAAGTTCCGCAGCCGGAAAGGCTGGTGCACCTGGAAATAGAGACAGATATTTTTCATAGTTAACGCCTTATAAGTTCCTCGTATATTGTTTTCATCGTTGCCGCCCTGGCATTCCAGCGCATCCGTGCCACTTCCCGGGCGCTTTCGCGCCGCAGCAAGGTATGTAACCCCCTGTATCGCGCCAGTCCGTATATTGCATTGGCCAATGCATCCGTATCCCACCAGTCCACCTTCAGGGCATAACGCAGTACTTCCTGCACGCCGGACTGCCGCGACACCACAACCGGCACACCTTCCCTGATGGCTTCCAGCGGCACAAGGCCAAACGGCTCCGATACGGAAGGCATCACAAACACATCACATGCATGCATGAGCTCCCGTAGCTCATTACCTTTCAGGAATCCGGTGAAATGGAAGTGAGACGAAATGCGCAGGCGCGCCGCCTTCTCCATCATCGCCCGCAGCATATCGCCGCTGCCCGCCATAAAAAACCGGAAACCTTTATCCCTTTTGAGGATACGGGCCGCCGCCTCCACAAAACATGCCGGGCCTTTCTGATAGGTAACCCTCCCGGCGAAGCAGATCAGCTTCTCGGGAAAACGGCCAAGGGCATATCCTTCAGCAGGCAGGCGCTCCCCGGGTGTGACCGCATTATGAACAACCTCCACTTTCTCCGGCGGGATATGATAACGCTGGATAATCACTTGCCGGGTGAGCTCACTGACGGCGATAATCCTGTCTGCTTTCAGCATGCCCTGCCTTTCGGTTTCATACACCTGCATATTGATATTATCACCCGCCCTGTCGAATTCCGTTGCATGCACATGGACGACCAGCGGTTTGCCGCTCAGCTCGCGGGCCATAATACCGGCGGGGAACGAGAGCCAGTCGTGCGCATGAATAATATCAAAATCGTTTTTAGCGGCGATCTCCGCCGCAATCAGGGCATACTGCCATACTTCTTTCATCAGGTCTTTCCCGTACCCCCCGCTGAATGCATAACGGCCGGGCGGGGAATCAGCCGCCGGTTCAGCCGGCGGCGTATGCCGCGCGAAATCCTCAGGGCTCAGGTACGGCACTACAGGACAGTTCACCTCAAAAAAAGTGAGCGCTTCCCTGAATTTTGCCGGGCTTGCCGCGGAAGGCGGAATCGGCACCTCCGCGGCGCTCAGCAATTTTATCTTTTCCGTTGGCTCATCGCCATGGGCTTTGGGGACCACAAATATCACCTGCACATCGTTCTCGGCCAGCCCCGTTGTAATTCCCAGGCAAGCGGTTCCCAAACCGCCGGAAATATGCGGCGGGAACTCCCATCCAAACATGAGTACTTTCATAAGAAGCGGTTTATGGGGAAGAAGTATCAGAGAGCGATAACGAGCTCGTCCTTTACGTCGGTGATGCCCGGTGTAGACCATACCGCTCTTTCGACGGCGCTTCTTTCATTCCATGAATGCACTTTCCCTTTCATCGTCACCTTTCCGCCATCGGCAATGATCTGGATGTTTTCCGCTTCAATATCGGCGCTGCGCTCCAGCGCCTTTTTGATGGCGTCTTTCACGATGCGGGAAGTGATACGGGGCTTTACGGTAATGAGGTTATGGATGCCCTTAACGCCTATGAGGTTGCGGATCGCGCTTGAGGCGGACTCCCGCTCGAACTGCCACTCCACCTCGCCTTCCAGCGTAACCCAGCCGTCGTCTACTTTCAGTTTCACTTTGTTGTCCGGCACAAAACTGCTCCACTTCAGCGCATTTAATGCGGCGCCGGCGATGTCGGTATCAGACAAAGTTAGATCCCCCGGCAGCTTCACTACAATGTCCGTTGCCACGGCCTTCACTTCTTTTACTCTTTTGGCTGCATTTTCGGCGGCTACCTTTTTGCCAAAACTGGTCACCTGCCCGCTAAGGGTTACGATGCCGTTTTTTACAGTAACCCCGATTTCGGTAGAACTGAGAATGGGATCCCAGACCAGCTCATCCATCACGTCTTTTTGCAGTTGCATATCTGATTTCATAAAAACATGGATTTTTTGTGAAAGAATCTATAAGGCTTCAAATATAGTCCTGCGGGCTCCCCCGGG
>CBFHAF010000571.1:0-3712 GCA_965653435.1 uncultured Chitinophaga sp. | reverse complement strand
TTGCTGTCGCACTGATCCTTATCTCTTTGTATCAATTGTCCTTCACGTTCGTGGTGCGGAACTATGAGAAAAAGATAAAGACCCAGGCCGAAGACTTTGTGGCCAAACAGTATCCCTCCGCAGAACAGAAGTATCCCGGTAACAAGGAAGCGCAAGCCTTTTACAAGGATACGCTGAACGATTACATCAAAGCGCGTTCGGAGCAGTTGATTGACAGCGCCAGTGGCAAGGAGATTGCAGGATTTCCCTGGTTTACCACCTATACCAAAGCGAAAGAAAAGCAGCTGAACCTGGGCCTCGACCTCCAGGGCGGCATGAACGTGGTGCTGGAAGTAAGCGTTGAAGACGTTGTACGCCAGCTGGCGGGCCAGTCGAAAGACCCTGCCTTCAATAACGCCATTGCCAAAGCTAAAGAACGCAAAAAGAACAGCCAGTCCGATTTCGTGACCCTGTTTGGCGAAGCTTACAAAGAAGAAGCGCCCAACGGGAAACTGTCTTCCATCTTCGCCAGCGCGCAACAGAAGCAGATCACTTTCAACAGCTCCAACGACGAAGTCCTGAACATTATCCGCAACGAATCCAGGGCGGCGATCAAGAATACCTATAAAGTATTGCAGAACAGGATCGACAAGTTCGGCGTGGCTTCGCCTTCCATCAACCTGGACGAGAACCGCGGCATCATTTCCGTGGAACTGGCCGGTGTGGACGATGCCGACCGCGTACGCAAGTACCTCCAGGCCAGCGCCAACCTCGAATTCCGTGAAACTTACAAGACCAGCCAGGCCTTCTACGACGGTGTGCTGCTGCCTATGAACGAAGCCATCAAAGCTTCCCTGGGCAATGCTCCCAAGGTAGATACCGGCGCTGTTAAACAGGATAGCGCAGCTGCTGCCGCCGCCGAGCCTTCCGCTGCAGCCGATACCACCAGTTCCCTTTCCAGCCTGCTGGCAAAGGATTCTTCCGGCAAACAGGTAGCAGGCGACTCCGCTGCCCTCGCACTCGCAAGGGATCAGAAGGAAATGCCGCTCTTCATGGTATTCAAGATCAACCCGGAGCCCAGCTCCATCCTGGGCCAGATCGCCCCGAAAGATACCGCCACCTTCCGCCGTTACCTGGAAATGCCGGCAGTGAAAGCAGTAATGCCGAAAGACCTGGTGTTCCTCTACGGCCCCTCCAATAAAGAAGACCGCACCCAGCCTTTGCAGATATTCGGCGTGAAGGTCAACCCGGCCAACCCGAAAGCAAAGATCACCGGTGAAAGGGTGATCGCAGCCCGTTCGGACTTCGGCCAGGACGGCCGCGTGGAAGTGAGCATGAGCATGGACAACATAGGTACGCGCGACTGGCGCAACCTGACCCGCCAGCTGAAACCCACCAACCCGGACGACCGCAGCACCTTCAACTATGTAGCCATCGTGCTGGACAACGTTGTATATACCGCCCCCTCCATCATCAACGAGATCCCCAACGACAACTCCTCCATCAGCGGCAGCTTTACTACCGAAGAAGCGGATGACCTTGCCAACATCCTGATGTCCGGCCGTATGCCCGCCCCCGCCAAGATCGTGCAGGAGCAGGTGGTAGGCCCCACCCTGGGACAGGAATCCATTGAAGCGGGCGCCAAATCATTCATCATCTCCTTCGTGGTGATCTTCATCCTGATGCTGGTATACTTCAATACCGGCGGCTGGGTGGCCAACATCGCGCTGATACTCAACCTGCTGTTCACCGTAGGCATCCTGGCTTCGCTGGGCGCCACGCTCACCATGCCCGGCATCGCCGGCCTGGTGCTCACCATCGGTATGGCAGTGGATACGAACGTAATCATATTTGAAAGGATCAAGGACGAGCTGAGCCGCGGTAAAACTTACCAGCAGGCTGTGGAAGACGGTTACAAGCGCTCTTACGCGCCTGTGCTCGACGGCCATATCACCTCCCTGCTCACCGCCTGCATCCTGTTCTACTTCGGCCTCGGCCCTGTACTGGGCTTCGCCACCACGCAGATCATCGGTCTGCTGCTGTCCCTGTTCTGCGGTATCCTCGTATCCCGCATGGTTACCGACTGGTGGACGAACAAAAAAAGGCACCTGGAGTATTTCACGCCGATCTCCCGCAGGATCTTCAGGCATGCGAACTACGACTTCGTGGGCATGCGGAAGTATACCTACATTATCTCCGGCATTGTGCTCCTGCTGGGTATTTCCACCTTCTTCAACGGGTTCGACCGTGGGGTGGACTTCAGCGGCGGCCGCAGCTACACCGTGCGTTTCGACAAACCGGTGAACCGCGAGGCAGTGCATGAAGCCCTGAACAAGGAGTTCAATTCCGAGACCATCGTAAAAACCATCGGTTCCAACAACCAGCTGAACATCACCACTCCCTACAAGATCGAGGATAACTCCGACGAAGTGACCCAGGAAGTGATGGCCAAGCTGTTTAACGGGATTAAATCCAATTACGGGGGCAATATCGACTTCAACACCTGGAAATCTAAATACTTTGCCGGCTCGCAGACCGTGTTGCCCACCATTTCCGACGACTTAAGGTCCGGCGCCATCAAGGCAACCATCCTGTCGCTGATCGTGGTGTTCCTCTACATCCTGCTGCGGTTTAACAAATGGCAGTACTCCATCGGTACCATCGTTTCCCTGCTGCACGACGTGCTCGTTACGCTGATCGTATTCTCGTTCTTCCGTAACATCGTACCGTTCGCACTGGAGATCGACCAGCACTTCATCGCGGCCATCCTTACGGTGATCGGCTTCTCGATGAACGATACCGTGATCGTGTTCGACAGGATCCGTGAGAATTTCCGCCTGACCAAGAACGCAGATACCAAAACAGTGATCAACCGTGCGATCAACGAAACGCTGAGCCGTACGATCATGACCTCTGTGACGGTGTTCCTCACCATCCTGATCCTGTTCATCTTCGGCGGCGAGGTAACCCGCGGGTTTGCCTTCGCAATGCTGATCGGTGTGCTCACCGGCGCATATTCTTCCATCTTCGTAGCCGCACCGGTACTGGTGGACTTCGATAAGAAGAACACGCTTTCCCAGGAGAAAGAAGCCGTGAAGATCGAAAAAGCTCCCCCCTTGGTAAGGGGCAAATAAGCTCAAATGGAAATTTTATATCAGAAGGCCGTTCCTCATAAAGGGACGGCCTTCCTTTTTTGATATTATTTTAACAAAAGGCCCGGGGTATAGGAGAGAGGAACGTGAAAGCTTGGTGAAAGGTAGGAGAGCACTCCGGAACAGGGGTTAAAATAATACAAGAGGCCGTCCCGGTGTAATACCTGGACGGCCTCTTGCTGATAGTAATTTCCCTGCTGCTTACACGGCAAAAGAAGTGCCGCAGCCGCAGCTGGAGGTGGCATTCGGGTTGCTGAAGGTGAACCCGCGCGCGTTCAGCCCGTGCTGGAAGTCGATTTCCATGCCCAGGAGATACAGCCCGTGCGATTTCTTCATCACTACAGGAATGCCTTCAATGTCGTAAACCTCGTCATCTTCCATTTTAGCGTCAAAGCCGAGCACATAGGAAAGGCCGGAGCATCCCCCGCCTTTTACGCCGATGCGGAGGTACTGGCTCCGGTCGAAGCCTTCCTCCCCGCGGAGGCGCTGCAGCTCCTGAATGGCGCCGCTGGTAAGATTTATAGGTGCATTGGTGATTGTTTCCATTGTTTCTGATACGATTTATATGCAAAAATACGGAA
>CBFHAF010000570.1:0-3722 GCA_965653435.1 uncultured Chitinophaga sp. | reverse complement strand
ATAACGCGGCCGGATTGCGTGATCGGGAATTTTTCGTAAAAGGTGTAAGGGCTGATGTTCCCGTTACCCAGCGAGCCGTACGACGCACGTAATTTAACGTTCGACAATACCTTGGGGCTCAGCGCCCAGAACGGCTCTTCAGACACTCTCCAGCCTGCGGACACAGAAGGGAAAAATGCCCATTGTTCATTTGTCGGGAACTTGGAGGAACCGTCGTAACGCCCGTTCACTTCCAGCAGGTAACGTTCGCGGAAGTTGTAGTTGATGCGGTAGAAGCCGCCCGCGATGGCCCATTTCTGGTAACCGCCGGTAGTGGTGATGCTCTGGCCGAGGGCCAGGCTGATATCGTCCGCAGCGCCGTAAACAACACCGTTGCGTTGCGCTGTTAAATTGCTGTAGACGGATTGTTCGTAGTTGAAGCCGGCGAGGAAAGTGAAGTTATGCCCGCCTTCGAACTTGTGCTTGTAATCCGCATAAAAATTGGTGGCCAGGTAGTTGGTCGTATTTTTCCGTTCCTGCAGGTCGTTCGTATTGGTGCCGGTGTAACCAGTTACGCCTTTATAGCGGCTGTAGGGCACCTGCACGCGGTTCTGCTGGGAGGCGTTATCGGTGCTCTGGAAAGTAAAGTCCGCGCGGATGTTCAGCCTGTCTTCCAGGAAGTGGGCTTTGGCGCCGACCCTGTTTTTAAGGAAACGGCGGGTGTTGTCGATAGCGTTCCGGCCGATGTAATAATCCCCTACCGTATAGGCCGCGGAAAATGACAGCGTACCGTCAGGGTTCAGCAAAGGAGCCAGCGGGTGGCCTTCGTCCGCAATATTCCTGTATACGCCGCTGCCTTCACCAACGTTCAGCGGCTGGTGATACTTCTGCGTGGAATATTCCATGTTGTTATCGATCTGCAGCCAGGGCGTTAAATGCATGCTGCCTTTGGCCCGCAGGTTGTACATCTTGTATTCGTCGGTATTGTAGCGGAACAGGCCGTCCTCGCCGTTGTACCTGCCGCTCAGGTAAAAAGTAGCCTTGTCGCTTCCCCCGGAAACGGACAGGTTATGTTCCTGCGCGCCGAAATTTTTCTTATACAGCTCGTCGTACCAGTCGGTGCTGTAGAAATATTGGTATTCGCCGTTGGAGGGGTTTACCTCTATTCTCGGCAGCGAAGGGTCTTCCCATCTTCTTTTGATCTCAGCCAGGTATGCCGGGGAGAAAGCGATGGTTTTATTGATGGCCGTAGGCGTGTTGCCGTTGTCGTTCCACCTGGACCATGCGTCGCTGAACGCTTTCGCCCAGGGATAGGAATCCGTGATATTGTCCGGCACTTCCGTAGGTGATTTAATGGCATAGTTGGCGGAATAGGCAACGCTCGTTTTCCCCGCAACGGGCATTTTAGTGGTGATGAGCACTACGCCGAATGCCGCGCGGGCACCGTAAATAGAAGCGGATGCCGCATCTTTCAGCACGGAGATGCTTTCAATGTCGTTGGGATTGAGCATGCGGGGATCGCCTTCCACCCCGTCGATCAGCACCAGCGCGCTGCCGCCCTGCCCGATCGAAGTGGTACCGCGGATGTTGAATGCGGGTGATTGCGTAGGTTTTCCATCCAGCATCCTGAGGTTCAGGTTAGGCACTACGCCAACAAGGCCCTGGGCCAGGTTCGGCACCGGGCGGTTCTTAAATACTTCAGGCCCCACCTGGTCTACCGCGCCGGTGAGGTTCACTTTCTTTTGAGTGCCATAACCCACTACCACTACGGCATTGAGCGATTTTTCATCGGCCACGAGCTGTACATTCAGCGTGCCGGCCCCGCCGGGTTTGAACTCCTGGCTGATGAAGCCGATATAGGAAAACACCAGGACGGTGTTATCGTCCGGTATGTTCAGCGCATAATTTCCGTTGACGTCGGTAAGCGTACCGGTCTTGGTGCCTTTGATCGCGATGCTTACCCCTGGTAAAGGCTCGCCGGTAGCGCTGGTCACCCTGCCTGTAATACGCCGGTCGGCTTCTGATACTGCGGCGTCAGCATGCAGCACCGGAGATGCTGCATTCGCCCAGCCCGCTCCGCTTCCTAAAAGAAGTAACGCAACGCAGGCCAGCGTTTTTGGAAAACTGCGCCGCGTTGGATAAAGCCTTTTTTTCCTGTAATACATAGAATAGAATTTGATATAGATGATATAGATCTTGATTATAACCTGATTAAGTGACGGGAACGATATACCGACCAGTGAATAAGAGAAAAGAGGGAACATAGCAAGACCTGCGCTGGGAGCTTCCTCCCAGTCGTTATAGTGCTTCCTTGAATCGCCACCTCATGTCATCGGGAGCAAAATTGGAAAAAAACATCTAGTAGTTCTATCAAGGGAAGTTCATTTAACAAATTCATAATCTTATCGGGTAGTTGAACAAACGGGGCGTTTCATAGAATGGCAAAACCCGCTATGGCAGCGGGTCAGTTTTCCGGGGAGATTAGTTGTTGTATTTTCCGGCAGCCGGTCACTCCGCCATTTTGCGGAGGCTGCTGATCGTCGGCTCGCCGTCGCAGGCGTTTTTCAATTCCTCCTCTACCCTTTCGGCATATGATTCGGAGGCAAGGCCGCGGCTCACCAGCCGGAGGTCCTGTATGAGGTTGCCGATCACAAACCAGTCGCGGGCGGTGATGGCGTCTTTGTCTGCGCTGTCTGTTTGCCGGAGGGCGTTAAGATCGCCGGAGTAGTGTTTGAATATATTGAGTTTTTCCGTCGTCAGCATGATAACGTTTCCCTTCAAATGGTTTATCCGGATGACCTGTAAATTTACTAAAAGATTTATCAGAAGCTCTGCCCACAGGAGATATTAGCATCCATTTCATCCTATTTTCCTGAGCTTTCCAATAACCGATGATTTCCTCAGATAAGGACGCGGACCGGGGGCTTTCACTCAGGCGTACCTATTTATTCGTATTGATCCGTCCCCTTTCGGTAAGCGGCCATCTCAGAGTAAAGAATAACTCCATTTACAAAAAAAAGAATCAGTATAAACATCACCAGATAAAATAACCCACTACCTTCAAATACTGCTAAAAAATCGACACTAATATAGACATATAATATACCAAGAACCGCCAGAAAAAATATTCTCAGTAGCCGAAAAAAACGGTTTATATTGTTGAACAATAGGCTTAAACCAGTAGTAATCCCAGTCAGAGGGTATATAACGACACCTATTATTTGGTTACTGTCATGCACATTAAATGAATGGGCTGTTGCTCCAAAAAGAAGTAGATTTAACAATGCCCATATTATTAATATAATAGCATACAATCGATTTAATACTTTATTACTCATCTTTTTTCTTTTTCTGTTGCAAGAAATCTAAAGCTTTGTTTATTACCTTCTGCTTTTGACTCGATGACATCCCGCTTACATCCAAAGAAGCGGTATTGTCCTGCGAATAATTGGTGTATCCCGATTTGATCAGGTTGTTACCCGCATATCCGTTAAACTCGAAATCATCTTTCCCGTTGATGGTCCGCGTGATCTGCAACTCGCAATTCAAAGACCATCCCAGGCCTACGCTGGTAGATTTCTCCGTGATCCTGAACCCACCTGCATGGTAACTAATGCCGGCAGGGAGTTTTAAACTGCCGGAGTTAATCTCGAAGAATGGAATGCCGATATTGGGCACGCCCGTATTCATGCTTACCTCATAATTATTTGCTTTCGCGAGGGCAGCAGCCTCCGGTGTAACAG
>CBFHAF010000569.1:0-3736 GCA_965653435.1 uncultured Chitinophaga sp. | reverse complement strand
TTGTACTTTCCCATAGACGATGATATGTTTTTTATTTTTAAAGGAAAGCAAATATAGGCAATTCAATTTTTAGTTTTCCCGCAAAGTTGAAGGCTCGGTAGCAGGCGCAGGCAGCTGTAGTGCGGCTATGGCCGTGTAAACGCTTTCCTCGGCCGGCAGGCCCCATTTGCGGAAAAAGAAAGTAAGGTCGTGGCCGGCAATTTCACAGGCCTTCAGCATGAACCAGCGCATTTCGGCTGCATCGCCCGACAGTGAAGGCTTTTCCTGCCGTACTGCCTTGTGCAGCTTGTGGTAGAACGCATCCCCGTAGGCCATCCACAGCTGGTGGAACATGCAAAGGCGCACCCATACGTCCGCGCTGTTGCTGTTGAAGTTCCGCTCCGCGTCGCTCTTCGCAAAATAAGTGTCCACTTTGGGCCATACATTGTCCTTTTTAAGCCTGGAAGGCGTAATGCCCAGCTTGCGCTCCACGGCCAGGGAATAGATGTTCACCGTCACTTCGCCGAGCGCTCCCCAGGTCCAGGCGGCCTGCTGGTGCATATGGCCCAGCTCATGCCAGGGGCCCCAGCCGTCTTTCCCCAGGCCGTTCAGGGTGAGCACAGCCGCCAGGGTGTTCTGGTAGTACGCCGTGCGGTACCAGGTGGCCACCATATAGTAATCCGCGTTGTCTGTTTCGGTCATCAGGTATTTGTGCACATTCACGTTCTCGGCGGGAGAGCTGCCGTCCAGCCCGCTGATGGAGTCTTCGATATTGATCACACGGTCCGCCAGGCGCAGTAATGCGTCCTGGTCTTCGGTCTGGTAAGCAAGCGCATTTGCGCGGGAAGCCACGATGATGGTGCGGTTGCTCACCAGCTGAACGTCCGGCACATCCGTCATAATGCGGAGGGCCTCCATCCAGTCTGCATGCGTGGTTTTGCCCAGGCGGTAAAAAGGCACGGGTTTCTGGCCGCTCACGAATTTCACCCTGGCGCTGGAGCCGCCGGGCAACGGAGCGGTGAAACGCAGGTAGAGCAAGCCTCCCAGCGGATCGGTTATGGTATTGTCCCCGCTTTTGAGCTGCACTTCCTGCGGGTTCCATTTATTGGTGTAGCGGGAGTAGGTGCCTACCAGCAGTACCGGCAGCCTGGCGCCGGAAACCTGTTCCACGTTCACTTTCAACGTGGTGTTAGGCGGCAGGTAAAAGCCGGTGGGCGTAAAGTCGGACGCGGGAAAACTCTGCCCCAGCCGCGCGGCTTCGGCGGTGCCGGAAAATACCTCGGCTGCCAGCACCAGGCTGTCTGGCCTTGCAGTGGCGGCTTGCACTGCCACGGGTTTTGGTCTTTCCTCTTCCGGCGTAACGGGAGAGGATGATTTTTTACAGGCAGCGCCAAGAAGGATGGCTGCCATAACAAAAGAGTAGCTGCTCGTGGACATTCGATTCTGGTTTTTCAGGTGATACGGTAAAAGTAGTTTATTCCATACCGTTAGCCATCCGAACCAACCCGATAAATGACATTGGTGTTACAGACCGGAAAAAGGGCCGGTCCGGCTCATCCGGGCCGGCCCTTACAAGGTGGTCCTGTCACGGTGATATGTCCGTCACCGGTTATTTCACGGTAAGGGTATTACCGCTGATCTCAACGGTATATTTTGCAAGCGCTGCAGTTGCAGGGCCGGTGTTCACCGTTCCGTCTGAATTGAACTTGCTGCCATGGCCGCAGGCGCTGGCGCATTCGATGAGGCCGCCGTTCACGCCGGAGAGCGTGCAGCCCTGGTGTGTGCAGGTGCTGGTTACCGCGGAAAAGGATGCAGGAACATTAGAGGCCGCAAGCCTGATGAGCACTACGCCGCCGCTGATAATGGAACTGCCTACGGTAGTGAGCTGGCTGCCGAGGTTCACCGTCAGCTTCGCATTGCCGCCTCCGGGAGGATTGCCCGGGGGAGGATCCGGCTGCGGATCGTCGCCTTTTCCGCCGCAGGCCGCCAAACCGCCGGTACAGACAATAGCAAGGGTAATGCCCATATTGGACAAAAAGTCTCTTCTTTCCATAATTGAGATGGTTTAAGGTTGTTGGTTGTTTATCAGATTCGTTTTAACGGCTTGTAAAAACGGTTTTTCAGGAAGAGTACGGCAGATGATTTAAACAGGTTGCCTGGGAGGAGATAAAAAATGGTGACCCGTTATTGCGTTGGAGCAACGAAGTAAACTGAATGGCCGTCATTGCGAGGAGCAGTGTAGTTAAGGTAGGTAAGGCATGGTCGTCATTGCGAGGAGCAGCGGAGCTAGGCGGGTAGGGCGAGGAAGCAATCTCCCATGTTGTCGTTAGTATTTCCCTTTACCGGGAGAGATTGCTTCGTCGCACCTCCGCGCAAATCCCGCCCGCTCCTCGCAATGACGGGCCTTCCCGCATGAAAGGCTTTCCGGCATGAAGGGCCTTCCCGCAATGAGGGGATTTCCCGCATGAAGGGCTTCTTTCTTATGTGATGCAGTAGCGGGTTATTACCGGAAAGAATTCGGCAGCTCATTAAAATATCCCGGCGCATGCAGCAGCCTGCTGCCATACCAGGAGAACATCTCCCCGTCCACGAGGAGTACTTCCGCATCGGGGAGATAAGCTTTTATTTCTTCGATATGTTTTTCCTTAAACGGATACGGCTCGCTGGAAAGCAGCACCAGCCTGCATCCGCTGGCCGCCAGCCGGGCGAGGCTTATGGAAGGATAACGGGGAATATCCTCAAATACATTCCGCAACCCGCAGGCATGCAGCATCTGGTGGATGAAGGTATCATTGCCTGCTACCATCCACGGGTCGCGCCAGATGAAATAGGCAGTGGGAACAGCGGGCCGGAGCGGCTGAAGGAGATCGAACCGTTCAAAGATATGCTGCGTGAGCTGGTGCGCGGCGTGGCGTTTGGAGAGGATGTCGCCAAGGGAGGTGATCATATCCAGCGCATCGTTCAGGGTATGAATGTCGCTCACCCACACTGGATAATCCTTTGCCAGGGACTCCACCTGTTCCTTTTCGTTCTCTTCTTTATTGGCGATGATCAGGTCCGGCCGGAGGGAAGCGATCACTTCGGGCTTCACCTGCTTGGTGCCGCCCACGCGGGTTTTGGAGCGGAACCATTCTTCGGGATGGATGCAGAATTTGGTGATGCCGGCCACATCGGCCCCCAGGTCGTACAATAATTCGGTTTGCGAAGGCACCAGCGATACAATGCGCTGCGGAGGGGAGGGAATATCCACCCTGCGGCCCGTCTGATCTGTATAAAACATGTGCGGGTATTAATTGCCGAGCGCCTGGATGATGTCGTATTTGGTCACGATATGATGCGCGCCGGTATCGTCCTGCGTAAGCACGGCGCCGTTCTCTTTGTTGATGTAAACGGCCAGCTTCTCGATCGGCGTATCCATCGCCACCACGGGAAATGCTTTGTGCATCACGCTTTGCACGGTAGCTTCTTTCAGCTCGGGCTGGTCTATCAGCTTGCTGAACAGCCCGCCTTCCGAAATGGCGCCGATGATCCGGCCGTCCTGCAGCACGGGCAGGTGCTCTATGTCGAACTTCTTCATTTTTGCAATGGCATCGTGCACTTTTTCTTCGGGCGCAATGGTCACAAGCGGCAGGTTGCGGCGGCTGTTCACTACGTCCTTCACGGTCTTTACATCCAGGAACCCCCGCTCCATCATCCACTGGTCGTTGTATACTTTGCCCACGTAACGGCTGCCGTGATCATGAAAGACCACCACCAC
>CBFHAF010000568.1:0-3739 GCA_965653435.1 uncultured Chitinophaga sp. | reverse complement strand
TTCTATGTTCGTACATTCAGTATAAATTTATCCTTGATTTAGTCAATATCTAACTCATTCTGAAACAGCACACACCCCATCCTTCTCCCGAGCCGGAGGACACTCCGGGCGCCACTTTTAATGAGCCTCACGTCGCCTACCACGGCACGCAACATCCTGGCATCATCTTCAAAACTCCTTTGCAAAAGCCTGAAAGCCAGATGACGGGCTTTCAGAAAATCGATTTGATCCGGAAAGGGATCAGCAAAAATGATTTTGAGCGGTTTAAGGACAAGGCTGGTTTGGACTATGATCAGCTGGCTAATGCTTTGTCGGTAGCGCGGGCGACATTGATCAACAAGAAGGGGGACGATAAGTTTAATCAATCTTTAAGCGAGCGGATTGTTAGCCTGGCGGATATTTATTCCTATGGTTACGAGGTGTTCGAAGATGTGGAGCGCTTTAACCATTGGGTTTTCAGGCCTAATCAGGCATTGGGAGGCCAGCGGCCTTTTGATTTCCTGGACAATCAGTTTGGCCGCGAGGAGGTCAAAAACCTTATTGGCCGGATCGATTACGGGGTTTATTCTTAATGCCGGGCTGATGATCGTTTACAGAGTCGGGCGTACACGTTACGCCCGCGACCTCGATGGTGAAGGGGCACGCCTGCATGGCGGTCGCTGGAACCACCCTCTTACGCCTTGCATCTATACTTCAGAAAGCCGCGCGCTGGCTTTGCTGGAATACACCGCCAATGTGAACATCGACGACATTCCGAGGGCGCTCAGTATTACGGCGTTTGAAATAGACCCTGCCTACATTTTAGACCTGCCCGCCAGGGCCTTACCGGGCGATTGGAAAACGGCTCCGGCCCCCGCCTCGACCAAAGATTTTGGCACCAACTTGCTCCGGAAGGCCGATTACGGGATTATCAAAATCCCTTCCGCTATCATGGACGATGAATCCAATTACCTGCTCAACCCGCTATTTCGTAAGGCTATGATCTATTCCATCCGGTCGGTCCGGGATTTTGTCTATGACGTCAGGCTTAAATTATAGAAAAAAATTAAAAAATGCCCTCTTGGATCACTTTGGGCAATTTTATTTAGCTTTGATATAATAATCAGAAAATCAAGATCAAAAAAAGTAAATAAGCTGTATTTGGCTCTTGAGTTGATAAAATAAATATATTTATTCCATCTAAATCAATAAAAAACAAGGCGTTTCATGGACATTTTTGTTGGTAGTCTTTCTTTTAAGTTAAAGGAAAGCGAGCTGCGTGAAGCTTTCGAAAAGTATGGTAAAGTGAGCTCGGCGAAAATTATCATTGACAAAATTACGCGTCAAAGCAAAGGGTTCGGGTTTGTGGAAATGCCTGATGAAACAGAGGCCAGAACCGCCATTAATGCATTGAACGGGGCCGATATGTATGGCAGGCCATTGGTTGTAAACGAATCACAGAAGAGAGAACCCAGAGGGGACGGCGGTAGTGCACCTCGCCCCGATACACGTAACCGGGATGGCTTTAGCCGGCCACGACCAGCGGGAAATGAAGGTCCAGGTAACAGAACACCTTATACTCAGGATAGAAATACAGGAAGGGATTATACCCGGCAAGAACCGTCTCTTGACGACGACGATCAGGATGATGACGATGCACCAAGCGCGCCGGCAAGACCAGCCGAACGAAACTTCGGCGACCGGGGCTTTTCGGGAGGAGGCAGTGGTGGTGGCTTCCGCCAGCCTGATAAGCAGCGCGACAAGGGGCACCATGACCGCGGACATGACCATAACCGTCACCAGGGCGGCAGACCCAAGATGGAAGACCGTTACTCCAAAAAAGGCGGAGGCGGTTCGAAAGACTACGGTCGCCGGTTCGGAAACAGCGACGACGACTGGGATTGAAATAATACACTATGAAAAGAGCCTGCAAGCGAAACTTGCAGGCTCTTTTCATTTCCTGAATATGAAGTAAACCGCCAGGATCAGGAAGATGAACCCGACGAAGTGGTTCCAGCGGAAGGTCTCCGTTTTGAAGAATACCAGCGTGAAAACCGTGAAAATGACTAATGTGACCACTTCCTGTATCACTTTCAGCTCTACCAGCGAAAATGGCCCGCCATTCTCCTTAAAGCCGATCCTATTGGCAGGAACCTGAAAACAATATTCAAACAGGGCTATTCCCCAACTGATGAGGATGATAGAGAACAGCCCCAGTTTGCTAAACCAACCCAGCTCCTTGAATTTCAAATGTCCATACCATGCCATGGTCATGAAGGCGTTGGACAATATCAAAAGGCCAATGGTTAGAAAGGATTTCATGCCGCAGCTTTCACCTTGTTATCCCGGAAGAACAGCACAAAAAGCACCAGTACTACGGCTGCGATGCCAGCCGGCACCATCCAGATCGACGTCCAGTTTTTCACATTATCGACCGTGTACATATCTGCCACCACACCGGCAATCCACGAACCGATACCCATACCGATACCATAAGTAGCGATGGAAATCAGGCCTTGCGCAGAAGAACGGTATTGCTCGCCTGCCTTGCTGTCGGTGTAGATCTGGCCGGTAACGAAGAAAAAGTCATAGCAAACGCCATGCAGCACGATCGCCAGGTAAAGCAGCCATTCGCTGGAAGCGTCGCCGTAACCAAAGCCGATGAAGCGAATGATCCAGGCAATAAGTCCTACTACCAACATCCATTTCACGCCAAAACGTGAAAATGCCAGTGGGATCAGCAACATAAACACCACTTCAGAAGCCTGTCCAAGCGACATCTTATTCTCTACGTTGGTCATCCCGGAATCCGTCAGCGAGGGATTTGCCATTGCATAGTAAAATGACAACGGGATACAGATCAGCAACGAAGAAATGAAGAAGATTGCGAAAGAGCGGTCTTTGAACAATTTGAATGCATCCAAACCCAAAATATCCGAAAAAGAGGTGTGTGAACTTGGTTTTGGAGGGGTATCAGGCAAGAAGAAGGAGTAGACGCCTAAAAACGCCGCGGTGAACATAGATATCTTGAAAATCAAAGCAGTACCACCAATTTCATAATATCCGATGATGTTCGTCACCGCGATCCAGGCTACTGTTCCCATGACGCGGATGGCGGGAAAGTCTTTTTCGGAATTGGTAACCTGCTGCATGGCAATGGATGTCGTGAGCGACATCGCCGGCGCGAAAGTGATACAGTAGGCCAGGATCACCCAGAAAAACGTGTCAGGATCTTTCACTTCCGACAGCACATACAGAATACCGGCCCCTACCAAATTGAGGATACCCAACACTTTTTGTGCTGCGAAATAACGGTCGGCGATCATCCCCACGAAGAATGGCGCGATGATCATCGCAATGGAGAATGCCGCGTATGCATTTCCCACCTGGACGCCCGTTGCGCCCAATTCTGTAAACATATACTTGCTCATTTGCCCGTACCATGCACCCCACACAAAATAGAGCAGGAACATCATGGCCATCAACTGAAAGCGGGTCGAATTTTTCATAAACTAGGTTAGCGGTTGTAGGAGATTGATTGGTATAACATGAGATAATAGGTTACTTTTTGATAAGCTTCTGAAACTCGTTCAGTTTCAGCAATGCTTCGATAGGCGACAAAGTGTTGACATCCACGAGCAGCAGCTTTTCTTTCAACTCGTCCAGCTTCGGGTCTGCCGGCTCGAAAATGCTGAGCTGGAAATTGTTCTTCGGAATATCCTTCACCCGCTTCTTGTGTTCGTGCGCTACATGGTCCTTT
>CBFHAF010000567.1:0-3741 GCA_965653435.1 uncultured Chitinophaga sp. | reverse complement strand
AATCCGCCAAGGATCTTTATCAGGAAACCATGTTCAGAGCCCTTTCCAACCAGGAAAAGTACCTCGCCGGAACCAATATCCGTGCATGGCTCTACACCATCATGAGGAACATCTTCATCAACAATTACCGCCGGAAATCAAAGCAGCACCTCTGTTTCGATAATTCCACCAACGATTTCCTCCTGAACACCCAGCAGGTGATCATCGGCAACCAGGCGGAAAGCGGCCTGAGGATCAAGGACATCCAGACCTCGGTCCATAACCTCCCCGTGATCTTCAAAAAACCGTTCATCTTGTACCTGGACGGATTTAAGTATTTCGAGATCGCAGATATCCTGGAAGAACCCTTAGGAACCATCAAGAGCCGTATCCACTTCGCCCGCAAAATGTTGAAAGCCCAAGTAGCCCGTTACTGATTTTACTGATTAACCTGAAAACTGTCCGTTCTCACGGAAAAGCGCTCCATCAAACAAACATCCCTTTTCATGCCTTACCCTTCCCGGTAACATGTTGCCCCCGGTGAACGAGGTACCGTATGAGAATATTTGCCCACGCCGCCTTGCTATGCCCCGTTCAGCGCAGCCCGGGCGGGAAGGCATGCTGTTGCCGAAATTTATTTACCGGCGCACCGGCCGTGCAACACCGGCTGTATTATCAATTTTTCCGGCCGCGCCCGAAAATCGCCGAAACTGTTTAAATTTATAGCCGGACTAACCGGCGTAAAATGTTATTACCACCCGTTATACTTGTCAATGAACAGGATGAACCTGTAGGCACCATGGAAAAGCTGGAAGCTCATCAGAAAGGCCTGCTCCACCGTGCCTTTTCGGTGTTCATAGTAAATTCCGCCGGTGAAATGCTCCTGCAGCAGCGCGCGCAGGATAAATATCATTCCGGCGGCCTCTGGACCAATACCTGCTGCAGCCACCCGCTTCCCGGTGAAGATACCCTCGCCGCTTCCCACCGCCGCCTGGTGGAAGAAATGGGCTTCGACTGCGAACTGAAGGAAGTGTTCAGTTTCACCTACCGCGCAGAATTCGATAACGGGCTCACCGAACATGAATTCGATCATGTGCTCATCGGCCAATACGACGGCGAAATACAGCCTGACAGTACCGAAGTAATGAATTACAAATTCGCTTCCCCGGACGAAATCCGCTTCCTGCTGCTGACAGAACCGGAAACCTTCACCCACTGGTTCCACATCGCGTTCCCAAAAATCGCCGCATTTATAGAAAAATAATCTGCCGGACAGAAAACTTGCTTTGATAGCTCCGCCGCATTTATTACACAAACGGGGGACAATATCTTCCTATTGCCGTTATAATTTTGAACGATTTTTTTTAACCTATACTTTTTTCGGACAACCAGCTTTTGTTTACTTATTTATCGGCTAGTATGCGCAGAATCTTTGGCGGCCGCCGGGCTGTCATCATGTGTTCGTTCCTGATGTTGACCAATATTGTGGTTGCACAGCAATCGGAAAACAGATATACCATCGTTGTTTTAGGATCTTCCACTGCAGCTGGACAAGGCATTAATCCGCTGGACAGCGCCTGGGTGCCTCGTTTTGCCGAGGCCGTCAAGGCCCGCGCGGATGTAAGGAACCTCGCCCAAAGCGGGTTCACTACTTACCACATCTTCCCTGATGGTACCACGCCACCCGCTGACCGCCCCTGGCCGAACAGGGACAAGAACATTACAAAAGCCATTAGCTTCATGCCGGATGCCATTATCATCGGGCTGGCATCCAACGACGCGGCTTCCGGTTACAGCCTCGAGGAGCAACAGGCCAATTTCAGGCGGATCGTAAAAGAGGCGGCCGACCGCAATATCCCCGTCTGGGTAACTACCACCCAGGCCCGTACAAATATCGGAACACCCCGGGAACTCTTGTTCGCCATGAAGAACTGGATACTGGACACTTACAAAGATAATTCCATCAATTTCTGGGATCCCTTCGCTGCCCCGGACCATACCATTTTACCGGAATATGCCCTCTTCGACGGGATACATCTTAATATACCCGCCCATCGTATCCTGTTTGAAAGAGTAATGGCCAAAAATATCCGGGACACACTGAGCAAAGGCCCTGTGAAGCTGATCGCCAGCTCAACAACGCAGTTACCGGGTGGCCAAACCCTCCTCTGGAGCACCGAAGGCGAACGTTTCATCGACAGTTTCCGCATCGAACGCAGCAGCGACTCTATCAACTGGACGCCGGTTGGCCGAAAAAAAGCTACCGGCTCTACAATCCTGAAGAAGGATTATACATTTTCGGATGATGTAAAGCAAACATCCGCCTACTACCGCATTAGCGCCAAAGACTCGCTGGGAAGGGTGTTCGTGCTGAAAGGACAAAAGTTCACCCGCCTCGTGACCACCTATAACCTGAAAGATTTTACCGCCCAGCTGCAGACAGATAAAGTGCTCCTGAAATGGAGCACCGCCACCGAAGTAAACACCCGGCAGTTCGTGGTAGAACGCAGCACCGACAAATCCACCTGGTCCACCCTCAACGAGATCGGGGCCAAAGGGAACAGCGCTTCGGCTTCACAATACAGTTTTACGGATAATGGCCCGCTTCCCTTAGTGGCATACTACCGCCTGAAAATGGTGGATGTTGACGGTGGATTTACTTTCAGCGATGAACTGCGCGTGATCACACTGATCACTGCTGTGCCGGGCTCGCCTGGTGGATCATTGAAAGTATATGCCTATCCGAATCCTGCCTCCGGAAACATATGGCTGAAAGGCCTTCCTGCCGGTACCCACCATCTGCGGGTATTTGATGTGACAGGGCGGTTGATGTACGAGAACAGGCAATACCGGGAATCTGCGATCAATGTACAGGCATGGCCGAGAGGAACTTATTTCATGATCGCCGGCAAAGGAAAATATAGCGTTACTTTCCAGCGGATGTAGTCCGCCGGTAGGTTTCCGCGGCATGTTTGATGAAAAGCAGCAGGTCGTATTGCGAAGCGTCCCGGGCGAATTCGAAAGAAGGCCGGTTGTGGTTCATGAAATGTTGCAGGCTGTCGCTGTCGAGACCGGTGAGTCCCGCAACCAGTTCCGGTGTGAACCGTCGATCGATAAACCGGTCCTGCTCATAATTGATAAGCCTTTCCTTGAACACATCTGCACGTTTGTTTGCTTTGAACGACACGGCTTTCTTCAACTGGTTGATGTTGATGCCGATGCCCAGCGGGGTGACCTTTACGACCTCTCCGAACTTTGGGCGCCGGAAATCGAACCCTTTTTGATATTCTTCACGCCGCTCCAGCGAGTCCCTGAGATAATTGTGCTGCACGATCTCCACACCCCGCAGGGCTACCGCCTGCGGACGCAGGTACAATGTACGCGGTACCAGTGGCTTGCGCAGCGCCAGTGTTATATAACCGATAGCCCGGAAAAGAATAGTGTCGCTGTTGTTCGCGGGAATGGAATAATGTCCGTCACTGTTGGATACGGTAACGGCTTTGGTGGTGATGTTCTGGATAGATACCCCGGCCACAGGAAGAGAATCCCGCCCTGATATCCTGCCCTCCAAAACGGACTGCGCCTGCGCGGAAAGGGAGAACAGGCAAATGGAGCATATGAAGGATACATCCTTGCGCATGGTGTTGCCGGGCAAGATATCCTGTTTTTTACTAAGAAAAAGTTAAACTAGTACTTGTCTTTCTCCGCCTTCATAGCACGGATCATTTCGCCGTAGTTCATGCTTTTCAGCATGGCATTGAG
>CBFHAF010000566.1:0-3763 GCA_965653435.1 uncultured Chitinophaga sp. | reverse complement strand
TTAACCGACAGAACACCCGCCCGGCGGGCACTCTCTCTTTTTAGCACAATTTTAGCCTCCGGGGGCTTGTTTTCAGAAAAACATTGAACGATATTACAACCCGACTAATTAAAACATTTCGTTTACCGGTTTGCGTCATGTGAATTTCGCCGGTGAACTGGCAGTAAAATCTGATCTGAACGTGTTGTATGCATTGCTGAAAATCTGGGCCAGGCTGGCTTTATGGTGTTATTGCGGGAAGATCACATTCCGTTACAAGGGCGGCAACGCGCCCGGCATCCTGGCCTGCACCCACCCCAATTCTTTCCTGGACGCCATCGTGATGGGAGCCTATATGCCGCGCAGCCTCCATTTCCTCGCCCGCGGCGACGCTTTCCGTAAACCGCGGGTAGCCTCCGTGCTGAAGGCCATGCACATGATACCCATCTTCAGGCTGAGCGAAGGAAAAGAAAACCTCCAGCGCAATGAAGAAACCTTCAACCTCTCGCTGAACGTGCTCCGGCGGAACGGCTGCATCCTTATATTCCCGGAAGGCATTTGCGTAAATGAGCACAACGTCCGGCCACTGAAGAAAGGCACGGCCAGGCTGAGCTTCAGCGCCTGGGAAGAGCCGGGGCTGGACGATCTTATGATCCAGCCGGTATCCATCAACTACAGCTCGTTCACCGCAGTGCCGAAACACATCGAGGTAACGTTCGGGGAACAGATCCGGAAAGGGGATGTAAAAACGGTGAGGGAACTGAACGAAGTGCTGTACAGCCGCCTGGAAGCCGGCATGCAGCCTGCCGCCACACGGAAAGGCCATTCTGTCTTACTGGCCCTGCCCGCGCTGCTGGGTTATATCACGCAGCGCTGGTTCTATGTTTGCTGGCGGAACTTTGCGAGGAAAAAAACGAAGGATACGGTATTTTACGACTCTGTGGTATTTTGCCTGCTGATGCTGACCTATCCTCTTTTCGTACTGGCGGTTACGTTATTGCTGGTATTGACAATAGGCCCATGGGGCTGGCTCGCGTTACCGCTGTTGCCTTTCACCGCATGGGCCTATAAAGAATATCGTTTATTTCACACGGCTGAGTGACAGCATGCGGATCATCCAATCCGGCAGCGGCTTCTCCAGCGAACGTTTCTTCAGGTTCAAATAAAGCCCCCACTTCTTGAACAGGGGAACCTTATGGGTTTCCACCAGCTCTATCAGCGTGCCGTCCGGGTCTTCAATATAACAGAAGCGGCCCGCCGCGCTTTCCATCGCGAAGGAATCCTCGCTGTCGATAGAGAAAGTATAACCATGCGCTTTCGCATGTTCTTTCAGCGCGCACATATTGATCACGTCAAAACAGAGGTGGATGAAACCGCAGTCGCCCCAGAAACGGTTGTCGTAGATCTTAACGGGCTCACGGTCCAGCGCCTGCACCAGTTCTATTTCAGCGGAGCCCAGCAGCTTGTTGAACGCGCCGATACCGCCGGGGTGCTTGCGGAGCAAGACTTTCCGGAACGAGGGCGTGGTTTCGTCGTAGATCATGTCGCGGATGCCGAGGATATCGCGGTAAAAACGGATGGCCTTATCCATGTCACGCACGCCGATCACCGCGCCGGACACGCCGCCGCAAACGCCGCTGTTGTTGTGGAACCAGTGATGGCCGGGCACGAATTCGAAATGGTTATTGTTCGCATCCGTTACGAGGAAGCGCATATGGCCTTCCGCGTCTTTGTAGGGCTCGCCCACCAGCAGGCCTTCATATTGAAGGAGGTGTTTGCGGGCGGCGGAAAGGTCGCGGCATTTGATCTTGGCGGCATAAATACCGAGGTCGCCATATTGCGGTTTCTGTAATGGTTCGGCAGGCTGCCTGTCCTGGAACTGCCATATCTCGAAGCCGCCGCCGCCTTGCATATTCAGGGAAAGCACTGCCCTGCGGCGATATACGGTGCCTCCTGTGTAAGGCGTCATCAGGGCGGCTTCGGACGTGTCGTCGAAAATGAGCACGTTCATACCGAAGTGGTCCTTATACCCTAACATGGATTCGCGCACGTTCTTCACGCCGATCCCTATTTGCTGTATTCCTGTGATATATGCCATAATAAAAGATTATGAATGTTTCATGCCGGCCTTCCGGGCAATGGTATAGTATAACGGGCTGATGTTCTTGCGCAACCACCAGAGCACTCTTTCGCTCCTGGCGATGATCACGTGTTTTTCTTTCCTTCTCATTGCCTTCAGTATCCTGGCGGCGCAATCTGCCACCGGGATCCCGTTTGCCTGTCCTTCGTCCATCTGGTTATGTGCGGCGCCTGAGGCGGTCACTGCATTCAGCGAAATGGGCGTATTCACGCGCCCCGGGCTTACGATCGTGATATGGAACCCGGGAATGGTGTGCTCCACCTGCAGGGTTTCGAAATAGCCTTTCAGCGCGTGTTTGGAGGCGGCATACGTTGTTCTGAGCGGAAAGCCCATCAGCCCGGCCATGCTGCTGATCACTACTACCTGGCCGCTTTTGCGCTCGCGGAAATGAGGCAAAAGCTGGCGGGTGAGCATTACCGGCGCAAAAAAATTGATCTCCATCAGCCTGCGCTCCACTTCCGGCAGCGTGTCTTCCGCCAGGGCCCTCTGCGTAATGCCTGCGTTGTTGATCAGGATATCCACCTGGTTGAAAGCCGCCAGTGCGGCGGCAGCCAGCTCAGGGGTCGCGTCCTTTTCAAGATCCGCGGGCAAAAGCTTGCAAGGCGTTTCACATTGCTGCTGCACGGTTTCCAGCGCGGCGGCGTTCCTGCCGGTGAGTATCAGCCTGGCGCCCTCGCGGGAAAGCTGCCTGGCCAGCTCTGCTCCCAATCCTGATGATGCGCCGGTGATCCACACCACTTTGTCTGAAAAATAACCCATCATGATGTTCTTTCCCGCAATATAGAGAGTGCAAACCTTTAACGAAACCCTCTCCGGCAAATTGTGCCGTTCCGGTTCCGTGGATGCAGCAATCTTCATGCGGCTGCCATAGCTAACGCCGGCATTGAATGTTAAAATCGCAGGGTGCAGCGTGGCGCTCGTTTTTCATTTGTTGTGCACGTATTTCCTGGCTTTGGTATAGTTTTTTAGCGCCGGCATCCCTGCAAGCTGTACGGTAAGACCAATGTTATGCGCATTCACACTCATCATCTCAGTCGAACAGTTGTAGTTGATACAGGCTGAAGATAAGCAATTTTAAAAATCTTTTAATACCTTGAACGGATGAAAAGGATATTGTATATCATGGCGGCCTGCCTGCTGGCATATTCCGGCGCTTCGGCGCAGATAAGCCCGGCCGCCATGCAGAAATGGAAAGACCGGAAATACTCCATGTTCATCCACTTTGGCGTGTATTCGAAACTCGGAGGGGTATGGGAGAACAAGCCCGTCAGCCGCGGCCTCAGCGAGCAGATCAGGGCGCATGCCGCCGGCCTGTACAGCGACACCTATGAAGAAGTAGCCGCAACTTTCGACCCGGAAAAATGGAACCCGGACAGCATCGCCATCCTGGCGAAGAACGCCGGCATGGGCTCTGTCGTGATCACTTCCAAACACCACGACGGATTCGCGCTCTGGGACTGCGCCTTCACCACTTTCGACATCATGGACGCCACTCCCTACAAAAAAGACATCCTCAAAGAGCTGTCTGAAGCCTGCAAGCGCCATGGTGTCGCGTTTGGACTGTACTTTTCACTCATAGACTGGCATTTCCCCGCGGCAATGCCCATTTCCGGGCATAACTCAGACTCCATTCCGCCGGATCAT
>CBFHAF010000565.1:0-3775 GCA_965653435.1 uncultured Chitinophaga sp. | reverse complement strand
GCGCAAGGCCAAAGGGATCACCGTGCAGGAACTGGCAGACAAGGCGGACGTGAGCAAAGGCCTGATTTCCCAGATCGAGAATAACCGTACCGTACCCTCGCTGCTCGTGCTGGTGAACATTATCCGCGCGCTGAACCTGGATATGAATGAATTCTTCAACGACATCAACCAGCATAAACAGGCGGCCAGGGTCGTGATCAAAAAGAAGGACGAATACCAGGCCTTCGAAAAGGAAAATGCCAAAGGTTTCCTCTATAAAAGGGTGCTCACCCGCAACATCAAAGGCGGGCCGACAGATATCGTATTGCTGGAGCTCAAAGCTGGCGCCAAACGCAGCCAGATAGTAAAGACCGACGCCTATGAATATAAATACGTCATCAAAGGCACCGTAGAATACCTCATCAACAACGAAAAATATATCCTCGAATCCGGCGATTCCATCTTCTTCGACGGCCGCCTCGGCCACAAACCCTCCAATATCGGCGACGATGACGCCCTGCTCCTGGTGGTCTATTTCTTCCAGGACGGTGAAAAGTAAGCCGGTACCCGTTTTTCCCTGATTTTACCCCTTTTTCACAAAAAATTAATAGCGGACTTGTGCAAAAATGTTTAATTTTACTACTCAATTTATTAGCATTTATAAACAAAATCCGATGTCAATATCTACCCGATCCTTCACGGTAAACGGCAAAACCTATACGCCCCCGGCCCGGCCGGTAGTGGTGATCTGCCTGGACGGCTCCGCCGACGAATACCTGGACGCTACCATGGCGCACGACCGGATGCCTAACCTCAAAAAAATGGCGCTGGCGGGTTACCGCGGCATGGTAAGGGGCGCGCTGCCGTCGTTTACCAATGTCAACAACTCCTCCATCGTAACCGGCGTAACGCCCGCCGTACATGGTATTTGCGGGAATTTTTTTTACGATACGCAGCGGAAGGAGGAAGTGATGATGAACAGCGCGGAATACCTGCGCGCAGAGACCATTTTAGCCGCCGCAGCCAACGCCGGCCGTAAAGTGGCCGTAGTTACCGCCAAAGAAAAGCTTCGCGACATCCTGAGCCATAAAATGACCGGTATCGCCTTTTCCGCTGAAAAGGCCAACCAGGCGCAGGAGGCCACGCATGGCATCGGGAATGTGGAAACAATACTGGGCCTGCCTACTCCGGCCATTTACAGCGCGGACGCAAGCCTGTTCGTACTGCGTGCAGGTGTAGCCCTCATCGAAAAAGGGCTGGGCGACTTCCTGTATCTTTCTCTTACCGATTACATGCAGCATACCTACGCCCCGGAAGATGAGCCCTCACTGGCCTTCTACGAAGCCATAGACCACGAACTGGGCCGCCTGCTGGCGCTGGGTGCGGTCATTGGGGCCACCGCCGATCATGGGATGAACGCAAAACAAAAGGCTGACGGCAGCCCGAATGTGCTGTATATAGAATCCATGCTCACCGAGCAGTTCGGAAACGGCTTCAGGGTGATATGCCCGATAACCGACCCTTATGTAAAGCACCATGGCGCGCTGGGCTCCTATGTAGCCGTGCACGTGCCGGAGAGCGTAAGCGAAACGGCGGTAAGCAACTGGCTGCAGCAGCAGCCGGGCATCACGGAAGTGTATAACAAAGCCATGGCCGTACGTTTGCTGGAGCAGCCGGAAGACCGTATCGCAGACCTGGTAGTACTCAGCGCCCGCGATGTTGTGGTGGGCAGAACGCCCGCGCATCATGACCTGAGCGCGCTGGATTCAGGCCTGCGCTCACATGGCGGCCGGTATGAGGAAATGGTGCCGCTGCTGATCTCCCACCCGCTGACGGCCGCCTACAAAAGCAAAGCCGCCGGCGATCCCCGTAATTTCGACGTTTTTGATTTCACCGTGAACGGTACATCACATAATTAACCGCATCATGCTAGATACATTCGCTCCCGGGAAAGTGGCCGCGCTCACCGGTTATATTGCCGGCCAGCCCATTGTTTCAGCCCAGCTGCAGGAAGTGCGCAGCCCGTATGATGGCCGTGTGGCCGGCACCGTGACCCTGGCCGGCAGGAAAGATACCGAAGCGGCCATTGAGGCCGGTCTGAAAGGAGGTGTGAAGCTCAGCCGCTACGAACGTTTCGCGATCCTGGACAAAACCAGGCAGCTGCTGGAAGAAAGGAAAGAAGAATTTGCCCGGCTGATCACGTCCGAATCAGGCCTCTGCATCCGGGAAACCCGCTACGAAGTTGGCCGGGCCAGGGATGTGCTGCACTTCGCGGCGCTGGAGGCCCTGAAAGACGACGGGCAGATATTTTCCTGCGATATTTCCCCGCAGGGCAAAGCGAGGAAGATCTTTACGGTCCGCGAACCGCTGAGCCTCGCCGTGGCCATCACACCGTTCAATCACCCGCTGAACCAGGTGGCGCATAAGATCGCGCCGGCCATTGCCACCGGCACGCCGGTGATATTAAAACCTTCCGAAAAAACACCGCTTACCGCCATCAGGCTGGCCGAGCTGCTGTATGAAGCGGGCCTGCCGCATTATATGCTCAGCGTGTTGCTTGGCCCTACGGCCGAAGTGGCGGAAGTATTGGTGGCAGACCCAAGGGTGGAGCTGGTGTCTTTCACCGGCAGCGTAGCTGTAGGAAAACACATCGCTAAAAACGCGGGGTATAAAAAAGTGATCCTGGAGCTGGGCGGCAACGACCCGCTGATCGTGCTGGAAGATGCAGATATGGAACTGGCCGTTACGCTGGCCGCGGAAGGCGCCTACCGCAATTCCGGGCAGCGGTGCACCGCCGTAAAACGTATACTGGTGCAGGAATCTATCCATGACGAGTTTGTAGAACGGCTGGTGGAAAAAACGAAAGAATACATCACCGGCGACCCCGGACTTCCTGAAACCCGCGTAGGCACGGTGATCGACGAGCCGGCGGCTATTTACCTCGAAGAGGTTGTGAAAAAATCGGTAGCCCAGGGCGCGAAAGTGCTCGCCGGCGGCAAAAGGAACGGCGCGCAGTTAGAGCCCACCGTGATCGTGGATGTTCCCCGGGATGCGCAGATGGTGGTGCAGGAATCGTTTGGCCCGCTGGCGCCAGTGATGAAAGTGCGCGACCTGGACGATGCTATACAGCTGGCTAACAGCACGGCTTTCGGGCTTTCTTCCGGCATCGTGACCAATGATATGCAAAAGGCCATCAGGGCGGTGAAAGAGCTGCGCATGGGCACGGTGAACATTAACGAAGTGCCCGGTTACCGCATAGAAAACTCTCCCTTTGGCGGCGTGAAAGATTCCGGTTTAGGCATTAAAGAAGGAGTGATCGAAGCGATGAAGTGTTTTACATATGTGAAGACGTTCTCGCTGCCCTGGTAATTGAAGAATAGCTACTCTTGTTTAATAATTATGCACCAACAGCCCGTCATTGCGAGGAGCAGCAGCGCCATAGCGGGCGGGGCGACGAAGCAATCTCCTTGCATGGAATTGGATTACCCTAATTTCCGGAAGAGATTGCTTCGTCGTGCTCTGCACTAATCCCCTGCTGCTCCTGCAATGACGACTTTGCCTGAAACAAAAAAAACGGAATGCAAAAGCATCCCGTTTTCACATAAATCATCAAATAGTAAGGCTAGGGCTGAGCGGTAATTTGCATTTCCTCCATGATTCCGCCGATTGCCCGCACCAGCGCCTGCACATCTTCCGGGAAGATCTGCCCGATATTGCCGATGCGGAAAGCGTTTGTTTTGCTGAGCTTGCCCGGGTAGATCACGAAATTGCGCGCGCTGAGGCGGCGGTAAAATTC
>CBFHAF010000564.1:0-3778 GCA_965653435.1 uncultured Chitinophaga sp. | reverse complement strand
CGCCGCCTCACCGCAACAGTATCGCCATCGAAAACCTCACCGGCGCCCCCAACGCCTTTAATAACGGTATGGGCCTGGTGACGCTGGAGGCTGGCGAAAGCATGCTGTTTACCACAGCCGTTCGCGTAAAGTAGCCACCATAGCCTGTTTTTGATAAAAACAGCCGTTTGGCACAAACTTTGGAATTCATATCATGAACCCCTCATTTTTCACAATTAAAATGTCATGATATGGACATCCTGATGATCAAGGACCGGTGGACGGAGATTAAGAGCAAGCTGAAACAAATGTATGATGATCTGACAGATAAAGACCTCTACTACGAGCACGGAAAGGACGACCGGCTGATCGGGCAGATACAGATCAAGCTGGGCAAGTCCAGGGATGAGGTGATATCACTCATCCGGTCCTTGTAAAAAAACTAGCATAACGGCAATTCCCGGGAGAACACTGCACTCCCGGGAATTGATATTTATATTACATTCGTGTATTAACTATTCTTAAGGCACAATTGTTAGTAAATACATGATCAACAGACTGTTATTAGTTACCATGCTATCCTTCCTGCTTGCGGGAAGCGCGCTGCGCGAGGCCCGGGCCCAAACGCAGGACCCTGTTACCGTCCGCGGCCAGATCACCAGCACCGACGGGCAGCTGGTGCTGTACCCCGCCACTATCAGGAATAAGAACACCGGCGCAAGGGTATTTTCAGACCAGGGCGGTTATTACCGCATCGGCGCCAGTAAAGGAGATCAGATCCTGATCTCGTTCATCGGTTATGTATCGGACAGTGTGACGGTTACTACCCTGGTAGGCACACAGATATACAACGTGCGCCTGAAAATGAAAGAACGGTTCCTTCCCCAGGTTGAAGTGTCCGGCAGATGGAACCCTTACCAGCTGGACTCGATAGCGCGTTATGAAGAATTCAGGCCCTTCCTCGAAGAAAAGACCCATACCCTGGTGGATACTTCCAAACGCAGCGGCGGCGGTTTCGGGATCACGTTCAGCCCCTTCACCCGGGGCTCCAGGCAGCAGAAGGACCTGCGGAAATTCAAGAAGCTGTATGAGCAGAATGAAGTCCAGCAGTATATAGACTACCGTTATTCCAAAAGTTTCGTGAGCCGCGTGACCGGTTTCACCGGCGATACCCTGCTGCAGTTCATGCAGGTGTACACGCCTTCATACGGCTTGCTGCGGAAGATACCCAACGAAGACCTGATCGTATGGATATCCGTGAGGGCGAAGCAGTGGCGGGAAAACCCGAAGGTGATACTGAAAGAGAACGATTTGCAATAAAATAAGAAAGGGCCGGATCACTCCGGCCCTTTTCTTTTATTTTTCATTTCTAATCTGCGGGTCAGTTATACACCTTCACCATATACACGAACTCTTCCAGTTTCTTAGCCTGTTCCACACGGTTGAGGCCGTTCAGCTGGCTTTTCTGTTTCAAATCCCTGCGGCTGAACTTTTCTTTCGGTAATTCGTCAAGCAGGCGTTTCAGGTGGCCGGACTTAACGGCGAATGCAATACCGTCTGAAGATGATTGTTTGCCGGTGATGATGCCGATCACCTCGCCGCTGTTATCCAGCAGCGGGGCGCCGCTGTTGCCGGGGTTTACGGGGATGCTCACCTGGTAAGCGAGGGTATCTCCGTTAAAGCCGGTCTGTGCGCTGATATACCCCATGCCGTAAACGATCTCGTCTCTCGGGAAGCCCATGCTGAACACTTCCTGGCCGAGGCGGGAAGGCTGCAGCTTCAGGGAGTAGGGGAGCGGTGAGGTCCGGAATCCGGAATCCGCCACGCGGAGCACCGCCAGGTCGCTGGAAACATCTTCGAAGATGCTCACCGCCTTGAAGGCCTCTCCTTTGTTATTCTGGATATAGATGGAGTCTGCCCCTGCAATTACATGATAATTGGTGACCATGTAACCGTTCCGGCTGATGGCAAAGCAGGTGCCGCCATAAGTACCGGGGTTGAGGGGAGGGTTGTTTTTGCTGTTGATATCACGGATGAGGGCGTTCTGCGAGCGCTGGATATTGTTCAGCACACGGCGCACGTCTTCATATTTGGAAGTGTAGGATCTTTTGGCCGAATTCTGCATAATGGCCATGGTGGCAAGGGAAGTAACCAGGGCTATGGACGCGGCCGCGGCCAGGTTCAGCCAGGTACGGCGGCTGCGCATCTGCACTACGGGCGTTTTGGCGGGCGCTATGGCAGGTATCTCAGCCTGGGCCTGGGCATGAACAGCGTTCATGCGGCGGAGAAGGTCTTTCCGCATACCGTTGGCCCTGAACTGCTGCAACAGCTGCTGGTGCTCGGTAACCTGCCGGTCTATCGCGGAATCCCTGCGGCGGAGGGATTCAAACGCCTCCTTTTCGGGGGCGCTCATCTCACCGTCGAGGTAGCGTTCAATTTCCTGTATTAAATGTATATCGTTCATCACATTGGCCTCCAGGGCTCTATTTATATGGTGCAAAGAATAATTTCTTCAGTCTCATCAGGCATTTGTACTTCTGGTTCTTGGCGTTCTCGGCGTTGGTATAGCCGAAACTTTCCGCGATTTCCTGCATGCTCTTGCGATGTATGTAATAATCTTCAAGGATGGTTTTGCAGGGCTCGCCGATCTTTCCCATGGCCTCTTCCATTTGCCGGAACTGCTGGTCGCGTTCCATGTGAGCCTCCAGGGCTTCTTCAGCGGCGGTGGTCTCTTCAAGCTCTTCGTAAATGGGGCCATTGAGCGCCGAACCTTGTAACTTCTTGAGCCACAATCGTCTGCAAACTGCGTAGAGGAAAGTCTTAAGCCTTGAACTCAGCACAAATCCCCCCTCTCTGACCTTTTCGTACAGCACGATCATCGCTTCCTGGAAGATGTCTTTGGCATCGTCCTCCGATCCATTGTTCTGCAGGACCATTTTGGCTATCATCGGGAAATTCTCCAAATAGATGATTTCCAGTGACTTATCGTCATTTGCAGCCAGCCCGTGCAGTAATTCCTGATCCCTTTCTATGTGCAAAAGATTATTCACTTATTAATACGATTAGCGGCTTTTAGTAACCCAAAGTAGGAAAAAAATATTTTTTTAAGATGGCGGGTTACCTTTTATGTATTCCCGGAATAAAGTATAAATCTCATTTCAAATAAACCTTAAAAACATTCAAAATGAAAAAAGTTGGTTTCTTAGCACTCGCACTCGGTCTGTTCGTTGCAGCTTGTAACAACGCCGGTACTTCTGGTTCAGGTGATTCTACCGCTATCGACAGCACTATCAACCAGAGCGTAGACACAACTACCGTTGTTGATACTACCACCCTGGCTCCTGTAGACACTACCACTGCTCCTGCTGCTGATTCTGCTAAATAATTATAGGCAAGCAAAAAGGATATTCAATCCGGGCCCCGCTGCAAAGCGGGGCTTTTTTTTGCCCGTATCCCTCACCAGCTGTTGTTTGTTATCAAATTCCACTCCGGTTTTTCTATTCCGAAAATATTTGCTATAGCACGTAAAACGCCCCTTCGCTGCCGATATTTCATGTTCTTATTACTGTTTTTGAATAAAATCTACTCTTATAGCTATTTTGTTTGACGTTTTTTATATTTTTATGCTCCTGTTTGAATAATTGAAATCCTGCCTTACTTTTGTCCTATCAAACAAACAACAATGCAACAACGCTCTTTCGGTTACTTTTACGGCTTTTTATTTTTCTGGTACCAGAAATAGGAGGTTCGTTTGTGCTGAATATGCTGAAAAAATATAACGGGCCTCCTGAAAAAGGGG
>CBFHAF010000563.1:0-3792 GCA_965653435.1 uncultured Chitinophaga sp. | reverse complement strand
GGCTGTTAAGATATGCCAGGATCAGTTCCGGATCAGTGGTCTTAACACTCAATAAGCCAAGCAGTATTCCGAAGATCGATTTAAGCCGGGCAGCGGCTTGCGGCTGAAATGCGACCTTTTGAGTGTTCAAGGGGTTTACCAGGAAGGGGTATTGTTTGGGCAACAGGGAAAGACAGCTTTCGTCAAAGCCGATCTTATAATAGTCTGATCCATGCTGAGCGTCCGGAAGTTCGTGCACCTGGTGGGGAAGAACGATCAGCAGCTCATTTGCGCTGATATCGAACTGCTGAAGGTCAACACAATGTCTCGTGCAGCCATCCACCATAAAAAGAAAAAAATAATAAGCCCTGCGCTGAGTGTAGCCATAGTTTTTCATCTCTTCCGGGGGCAGATGGCCAAAGCCGGGCGATACCAGGCGGATCGGCAGCTTGTCGTTCTGTGTGATGTCGTTCAGAAGAGAATCCATGTCTGAGGTGTTTTTTGTTTCAAAGAATCCTGTTTCCCGTACCGTTCCTTCCTACGTTATGTTCTCCCAAAATTAGCACAAAAAGATCATGCAGGTCAATTTCCGGTAACCTTGCAAAAAGGAAGCCCGCATGGTGCAAACCACTTTCTGAAAAACAGCCTGAATCTGGACCCATAGTTAGATAGGAATCCTGACTATTATTGCACTGTAATTATAACTCAAAAAACTTTCAGTAATGAGCAAAGCGAAATTTTATCATGCCGGTTGCCCCGTTTGCGTTAGCGCGGAACAAGATATTGTGCATCTCATAGGGCAGGACAAAGTGGAAATAATTCACCTGGGCGAAAAACGGAACCTGATCGCGCAGGCTGAAAAAGAAGGCGTAAAATCCGTGCCCGCATTGGTAACCGATAATGGGAATGTGCTCCACATCAACTTTGGCGCTTCGCTGGAAGCCGTAAAAGGTTAATGCAAATGGAATGCTGCAGAGCTGCCGGGAGGCGGCTCTGCTGAATTAACATGCCGGGTTACAACAGCTTCTGCATAGCCTTCAGGCCGCGCTCCAGCTCGTCCGCAGCCAGCGATGCATAACCCAGCCGTAACGCATTGAGTGGTTTACCTGTGAATGAAAAGGGCTCTGTCGGAATGATAGATACCCCCTGTTGCAGCAGCCTTGCCGCCAGTTTCCCGGTATCTAGCCCTTTTTTTAACTGCACCCAGTAAGCCAGTCCGCCGCTGGGTTTCTCAAAATTCGCTTTATCGCCAAGATACTCCAGCAACTTATTCTCCATGTTCTCCCTCCGTTCTTCATACACTTTATAAGCCCTCCGTGCATGTTTGCGGATAGCGCCGTCTTCCATCAGCTCTGCAATGGCATGTTCCATCACGTTATCCCCCTGTACATCTATCATTTTCCGCAGCGAAGCCGCGGCATTTACAAAAGCTTCCGGGCCTGAAATATATCCCAGGCGCACCGCGGGCGCCACCACTTTGCTCAGCGAGCTGATATAGATCACATTGGCGGCATTCTCGTGGCTGGCCAACGGCAAAAGGCTTTTGGAACTGAAATGGAATTCATGGTCGTAGTCGTCCTCGATAATGGCAAAACCAAACCGGTTAGACAGTTCGATCAGCTTTAACCGCCTGTCGATTTTCATGCTCACGGTGGTCGGGAACTGGTGATGCGGCGTTACATACACAGCCTTGATCTTTGACCTTGCGCATATTTTTTCAAGGGTATCTATACAGATGCCTTCTTCATCCGCCGGCACCGGCACGAGCTTAGCCCCGCATTGGGTAAAAGTGTTCCACGCGGGGGCATAACCGGGATCCTCCACCGCTATCCTGTCCCCTTTTTCCACCATTGTATGGGCAGTCAGGTACAAGGCCATCTGGCTCCCTCTTGTAATGCAAAGCCGCTCCTTATCGGCGTTCAGGCCCCGGTCGTGCAGCAGCATCTTTGCGATGGCGGTCCTGACCGTTTCCGTGCCTTTCGGATTGCCGTACCCCATCATTCTCCACCTTGCATTCTGCTGGAAAATGCGCTTGTAACTTCTCACAAGCTCTTCCATTGGCGCCAGCCGCACATCAGGCAGGCCGTCATCGAATACGATCATATTTTTCCCCGCAGGCTTAAACGGGGTGCTCCCGGCGGGCATCTGCCTGAAACCAAAGTTCGGTGCAGCGGGCGCCTCCTTTTTGTGGCGGTGCAATGTGGTCTGAAGCGGCAGCTTCTCCGAAACAAACGTTCCCTTTTTGCTGATGGAAACCAGCCAGCCTTCGGCAAGCAATTCATCAAAAGCAAGGATGATCGTTTTCCGGTTCACCGCCAGATCCTCCGCCAGCTGCCTTGTGCCGGGAAGCGGAGTGCCGGGCACCAGCCTTCCTCTTTTTATTTCTTCAACAATACCATCGGCTATTTGCCTGTACACAGGCCGTTCACAGTCAAAGTTCAGCGAAATGACAGTTTTCCAGGGACGTAGTTTCTGGACCATATGATTTTCTTATTTCTGGATTACTTATATGGTCCAAAGTTATATCATTTTTGCCTTATCAATTTATTCACCTAAAAATTACAGATATGATCACGACAGCAAAAGAGAAGGATCAGTTTTCGTCGAAAGACTTTCACCAGACCTTCGCCCGGCCCAAATTTATTATGCCCGCGAAGCTCATTCACAAAAATGTGGAGCAGGCCGGCGAGCACAACCAGTTTTCAACGGAAAGGAAACACCCGGTGTTCTTCGTTGATCTGCCCACAAAGAACGTCAGCATGACCATTGGCGGCCTGCTTCCCGGGCAGCTGACGAACCGCCACCGCCACACCTACGAAACCGTATTGTATGTTATTGAAGGCAAAGGTTACACCGAGATCGAGGACCAGAAAGTAGAATGGCAGGCGGGAGACGCCGTTTATATTCCCAGCTGGGCATGGCACCGACACCAGAACCTGAGCAATGAAGAACCGGCAAAGTACATCGCCTGCGAAAACGCGCCGCAGCTCCAAAACCTGGGCGTAGCGCTCCGCGAGGAAGAAGGAAGGGACCTCTAAACTGAAAGGGCCTTTACGGCCCTTTCTTTTATCAAAAAAACAACAACATAACATGCAAAAGAACATACCATTCAAAGGCATCATCGCCTACCCGATCACACCCTTCACAGAGAACGAAGCGGTAGATATCCCCTTATTCAAACAATTGGTAGAGCGGCTGGTCGCCTCCGGCTCGCACGGCATTGCGCCATTAGGCAGCACAGGCGTTCTGCCCTATCTCAGCGACGGGGAAAAAGAAGCCGTTACCGAAGCGACCCTTCAGCAGGTGGCAGGCAGGGTACCGGTGCTTGCCGGCGTTTCCAACCTGACGACGGAACGCACCATTTACCACGCGAGGTTTGCAGAACAGGCCGGCGCGGATGCAGTGATGATCATTCCCATGTCGTACTGGAAATTAACGGACGAAGAGATCTTCCGTCATTATGAAGCGGTAGCCGGAAAGATCTCCATACCTATCATGGCATACAACAACCCGGCTACCGGTGGGATAGACATGTCGCCGGCACTGCTGAAACGCCTGCTGCAGATCCCGAACGTTACCATGATCAAAGAAAGTACCGGCGATGTGCAGCGAATGCACTACCTGCGAAAAGAGCTGGGAGACGATGTGGCTTTTTACAATGGCTCCAATCCTCTTGCGCTGGCCGCATTTGCCGCCGGCGCCAGCGGTTGGTGCACCGCAGCGCCCAATCTCATCCCGGAACTGAACCTGGACCTCTACCGGGCGGTTGCCGGGAACGATTATGAAACCGCCAGGGATGTTTTCTACAGGCAG
>CBFHAF010000562.1:0-3797 GCA_965653435.1 uncultured Chitinophaga sp. | reverse complement strand
TATCCGCGACCTGCGGGCATTTGAAGGCGTGAACAGCTGCTATGCCTTCGGCGAATACCTGCACGTCACCCTGCACACGGACCTTGACAATGTAAAGGCCCATCTCGCCCCGCTGGGGCACGAAGGGCTGGAGATCATACCGGCGCAGCCCGGCATTGAAGACGCATTCATGCAGCTCATGCAGGAACAAAACGAATTGACATGAACACGCACGCGATCGTCACAAAAGACCTGACCAAACGTTTCGGTGGTTTCATTGCCACCAACGCCATTACTTTCGAAGTGGGGCAGGGGGAGATATTCGGTTTCCTGGGCGCCAACGGCGCAGGCAAAACCACCGCCATGCGCATGCTCTGCGGCCTGCTGCGCCCCAGCAGCGGCGAAGCGACGGTGGCCGGGTACGACATCTACACGCAAACCGAGCAGATCAAAAAACGCATCGGGTATATGAGCCAGAAGTTCTCGCTGTACGAAGACCTGACAGTGAAAGAAAATATCCGCTTCTACGGCGGCGTGTACGGCCTGAGCAACCAGCAGATCAAACAGAAAACGCATGAGCTGCTGGCGCGCCTGCAGCTGGAAAAAGAAGCGGGGCAGCTCGTCAGCTCCCTGCCGCTGGGCTGGAAACAGAAATTATCTTTCTCCATCGCCGTGCTGCACGACCCATCGATCGTATTCCTGGACGAGCCCACCGGCGGCGTGGATCCTATCACCCGCAGGCAGTTCTGGGACCTGATCTACGAATCGGCAGACAAAGGCGTCACCATTTTCGTGACCACCCACTACATGGATGAAGCCGAGTACTGCAACCGCATTTCGATCATGGTGGACGGGAAGATCAAAGCGCTGGACACGCCGGCCGGGCTTAAAAAACAATACAACGCGGATTCCATGAACGAGGTGTTCCTCCAACTCGCAAGAGCCAAATCTTAACACATGCAACAGTTCTTCGTATTCGTCAGAAAAGAATGCTACCACATTTTCCGCGACAAACGCACCCTGCTGATCCTTTTCGGGATGCCGCTGGTGCTGATCATCCTGTTCGGTTTCGCCATCACCAACGAGATACATCATGTGCAGATAGCCGTGCTGGACGAGAGCCGAGACAGCTACAGCCAGCGCCTGGTGCAGAAAATGACCGCTTCCCGTTACTTCACCGTCAACCGTTACCTGGCCAATCACAAAGAGATCGAAACAACGTTCAGGCAGGGTGATGTAAAGCTGGTGGTAGTGATCCCCAATAAATTCGGGCATGCCTTTCATCATGAAAGAAAGGCCGCCGTGCAGCTGCTCACAGACGCCAGCGATCCGAATACCGCCACCACGCTTATCAACTACGCCACTGCCATGATCATGCAATACCAGCAGGAACTGACCGGCGAAATAAAGCTGCCGCTTACCATTACAGCCGATGTACAGATGGTGTACAACCCTTCGCTGAAAGGCGTGTTCCTGTTCGTTCCCGGCGTGATGACACTGATATTGATGCTGGTATCCGCCATGATGACCTCCATCACCATCACCCGCGAAAAGGAGCTGGGCACCATGGAGATCCTGCTCGTTTCCCCGCTGAGGCCGGTGATGATCATCGCGGGGAAAGTAGTGCCTTACATCGTGCTGTCGTTCCTGATCGCGCTCATCATTCTCGCCATGGGCGCCTGGGTGTTCGCCATGCCGGTGAAAGGCAGCCTGCTGCTGCTATTGCTGGAATGCGTGTTGTTCGGCGTCACGGCGCTGTCGCTGGGCATACTGATCTCCAGCGTCACCAATTCGCAGCAGACCGCCATGATGATATCGCTGATGGGGCTGATGCTGCCCACCATCCTGCTGTCTGGCTTCGTGTTCCCGCTGGAGAGCATGCCGGAGCCTTTGCAGTGGATTGCCAATATCATCCCGGCCAAGTGGTTCAACATTATCCTGAAAGATGTGATGCTGAAAGGGGCGGGGCTGCGCCAGATATGGCTGCCTACGTTGATCCTCTGCGGCATGACCGTCTTTTTCCTGGCTGTAAGTATCCGCAAATTTAAAACCCGTTTAAGCTGATGCGTACCATCTTTTTCATATTACAAAAGGAATTCCTCCAGATCTTCCGCAACAGGAGCATGCTGCCGATCATCTTCGCGGTGCCCGTGGTGCAGCTGCTGGTGCTGGCATTCGCGGCGAACTACGAAATAAGGAACCTCAGTATCGACATCGTGGACCACGACGGCGGCACCTGGAGCCGCCAGCTGCGCGACAAGCTTACCGCCTCCGGTTATTTCTCGCTCTACAGGCAGCCCGCCAGCACAGGCCAGGCGTACGAAGACCTGGAGACGGACAAAGCGGACCTCATCCTCACCATTCCCCGTCATTTCGAGCGGGACCTGGTTCGGAACAACGAAGTGCGCGTGCAACTGCTCGTGAATGCCATCAACGGCAGCAAAGCCGGCCTGGCGGCAGGTTATGCGAGCAGCATCCTGAACGATTTCAACCGCCGCATCCGGCTGGACTGGCTGGCGCTGGACGAAGACGACGCCCCCGCGCATTTCGACATCAGCTACCGTTACTGGTACAACCCTGATATGAATTACAAGTTCTTCATGGTGCCGGGCATACTGGTGGTACTGGTGACCATGATCGGCGCTTTCCTCTCGGGTATGAACATCGTGAAGGAAAAAGAAGTGGGCACCATAGAGCAGCTGAACGTGACGCCCATCAAAAAAGTACATTTCATCATCGGCAAGCTGCTGCCGTTCTGGATCATCGCGCTGTTCGAGCTGGTGTTCGGGCTGGCGGTGGGCAAGCTGGTGTTCAACCTGCCGGTGGTGGGCAATATCGGCTGGGTGTTCCTGTTCGCGGCGGTATACCTGCTGGTGATGCTGGGGCTGGGGCTGCTGATATCCACCTTTACGGAAACGCAGCAGCAGAGCATGTTCATCACCTGGTTCTTCCTCATCATTTTCATCCTCATGAGCGGCTTGTTCACGCCCATAGAAAGTATGCCGCTCTGGGCGCAGAAGGTCACCCTGTTCAACCCCGTAGCTTATTTTGTAAAGGTGATCAGGATGGTGATGCTGAAAGGCAGCGGATGGGCGGACATAAGGTATTACTTAGGCGTAATGCTGGCCTTTGCAGTAGCATTGAACGGCATTGCGGTATGGAACTACCGTAAAACGGTATAGTAAACAGTTGTAGGTAAACAGACGCCGGGGTATTCGTGCCCCGGCTTTTTAATTCGCTTGCAAGTTTGTGGCGGCGTATGTCCAGACGCCTTTTGCTGAGAATGTCCGTATAATCAAAGGCCCCGGCAGGTTGAAGCTGCCAGGGCGGAAAAATTCCGGAATCTCACGCTTGTCCGGGTTCAACGGCTCCCCAGAGCTCACGGGAATCCAAGCCTAATTCCTGGTTTCAGGGCCTCAAATCAACGGGCAGCATCTGCATTTGAAACGGTATACGCCACCGGTGGGATGGTACTTCCTGACACCACGGATGGTGCGGTAAGGAGTGTAAACATAACCGTTTGTGCATTTGCAGGGGCAACCGTTGGAAGTTGTTGAAGCATCCATTTGTTGCTGGGCTATTGGTTGATTTGTACATCTACTTCACGTTGTAGCATACCGGCCTGGTTAAAACAAAGCGGGCCTGGCTGAGAAGCCAGCGCAAACAAAAAACCCGGCCTTAATAAGACCGGGTTTTTAATTTTAAATGACCATTGATAATGGGACTTGTCCAATACCGCCAGCCATGGATACTTCAACACTCCAAATTTGAGTATCTTTTTCCAAAAAATCAAAAACTACGGCTTATTTATTTGACTG
>CBFHAF010000561.1:0-3806 GCA_965653435.1 uncultured Chitinophaga sp. | reverse complement strand
TCCTGCACGCCGGCTACATGTGAAAAAGCGCTATCTACCCCTTTGAGTACGGCTATCGTTTGTTCGTTCCCGTTACGCAGCACCGCTTTTTCCTCGATGCTGGCGGAAAGGTTTGCCACGCCGCGGATATGTGCGACCTCCTTTAATTGCTCCGGCGTGAAAAGGATGGTTTTGCCGGTGGCCGGCACTACTTTCAAAGTGGGATAAAAAGAAGAATAGAGGGATTTTACGAGGCCGGTGAACCCGTTGAACACGCTGAGCACGGTGATGAGCGCAGCCGTGCCTACAGCGATGGCGCCAACGCTCACCCACGCAATGATATTGATGGCGCTGGTGGATTTACGGGCCCGGAAGTAACGAAGTGCGAATTGCCAGATCATTTCTTCTCTTTCTCTTCATTGATCTTTTTAAAGAGCTCTTCCATCTTGAACACATGATCCAGCGTATCGTCCAGGAAGAAGGTGAGTTCAGGCACGCGGCGCAATTGTTTGCCCACGCGGTTTCCCAGCTCGCGGCGGATCTCGCTCATTTTCTCGTTCATCCGCCCCAGCATTTCCTCGGGAGACTTTATCTGGAACATGCTTAAATAAACCCGCGCTTCCAGCAGGTCAGGGGTCATTTTAACGGACGAGATCGAGATCATCCCTCCTTCTGTTACGTTGAATCCCATGCGCATGAAAATATCGCTGAGTTCCTGTTGCACCAGCTGCCCTACCTGTTTTTGCCTTTTTGTTTCCTGCATTTTTCTATATTTAAGCTGTACTCTCAAATCCTCCCCTCTCGGGAATTGCCCAAAAATAACCAATTTTAGCGGTTCGCAGCATTATCAGCTTCCGGCATTGTGGTATCATTTTTGGAGCTTAGGAGCGTGCCAAACGGTACCTTATTTGTTCATCAAACTAATTGCGACCTATGATTTCCGTAATTATACCAGTGCTCAACGAAGGCGCCACCATACGCCAGGTAATCAAGACGATCAGGAAAACCTCCAGGCCCATAGAAATCATTGTCGTAGACGATAATTCAACGGATCATACGGTTGAGGAAGCCCTTAAGGAAAAAGTACGCGTGATCACCAGCAGCCAGCGCGGAAAGGGCATTTCCATGCGGGAAGGCATGATGGCTGCGAAGCATGATATTGTCATGTATGTGGACGGCGATATCCTCACATATCCGGATCACCTCGTGGAATTGCTGACCGATCCTATTATGAACGACGAAGCAGATTTTGTCAAATCATATTTTGAAAGGCAGGCAGGCCGTGTAACACAGCTGGTCGCCAAACCGCTCCTCAGCATACTTTTTCCCGAACTCGCAGGTTTCAACCAGCCGTTGAGCGGCATGATCGCGGCGCGTGCATCATTCCTGAAAAATGTGCATTTCGAAAATGACTACGGGGTAGACATCGGGTTGCTGATAGACATGCACCTCAAACAGGCACGCATCCGTGAAGTGAATATCGGCCGGCTTGAAAACGCTATGCAAACCTGGGAGCAGCTCAGTAAAATGAGCCGCGAAGTATCGCGCACCATTCTCAAAAAAGCCGAGAGCATCCCGTTGCAGAACCTGGAAACGCTGGGGAATATCAACATCATCCGCGAGCAGATGGAATATTCCATCCTCGAATCGATCGACAAGCTGGAGAAGATGGTGATCTTCAACCTGGACGAAACCGTGTTTACACAGAATTACACCTACCTCGCGGCCGTCGCCTTTGAGCAGGAAGAGTCGCTGGTGCAGGTGCTGCAGCATTATACGGACCCGACCTCCATCATCAGGCGTTCCGCCGCGTTGTTCCAGGGCCGGAATCTTGCGGAGCTGCTGGAGGTGGCGGATGAAATTCCTGTAACGCCAGACATCAGGCATGTGATCCGCGAGCTGAAGCGGCGCGGTTATATCTGCGGGTTTATCACAGACGGTTTCGAATGCGTGGCGAATCACATGAAAAATAAGCTGGGGGCGGATTTTGCGTTTGCCAACCGGCTGCATCTCGTGCACAGCGTGGCCACCGGCGAAGTGAGCATCCCGGATTATTTCCTGAAAGGAAGCGGCGCCTCCGCTGAATACAACAAAAGCAATATTCTCAAGTACATCGCGGAGAAATACCATATCCAGCCACAGAACGTGATCTATGTAGGCAACGGGGAAAGTGACAGCGCAATGTTGCAGGAAGCGGGCATTGGTGTGGCGTACCATCCACAATATGTAGAAGCGGCTACTGTGGCGGATAAGGTCATTGAAGATATTTGTATGGCCCCATTGCTGGATATTGCGGTGGCGAGCCCCGAAAAAAATGTGATCCGCTGGCCAAGCAAAAAGCAGGTGCGCAATATCGGGCTGGGCAGCCTGGCGGCGTTGGCAACGGCGGGACTGATCTACCTGGCTGCGCGGCAGGTGCGCAAAGCGTTTCAGCCGGAATGTGCGGATGAGGCGCAGTTGAAGCCGGCCTGATTGCAAATTTCAAATCTCCTCCGTTTTCCTGAGATATTACCGGCCGGGCTTAAGAAAGTCCCGGCCTTTTTTCTGCCCCCGAAAGCGCATTCCTTTTACATTCGTGTACAGAATCGCGGTGACGCGGAGTCACTTTCCGGCAATGGTTTTTTGCTGTTGCCGTTATCTTTTAACATGGATGTATGAAAAAGGGCCGTCCTTCCGGACAGCCCTTTATATCTTTTATTCTACCGGCCTGAGCCGGGAAATAGTTATTTGCTTTTTGCGAGTTTGGCCTCGATGCTGAGCGTAGCATGCGGCACTGCTTTCAGGCGCGCTTTTTCGATCAGCTTGCCGGTTACGCGGCAGATGCCGTAAGTTTTGTTCTCAATGCGCACCAGGGCTTTTTCCAGGTGGTCGATGAACTGGATCTGGCGGCTTGCCATCTGGTTCAGCTGTTCGCGTTCCTGGGAACCGCTGCCGTCTTCCATGCTCATGTATTTATTTTCGGTATCGTCCGTACCAGCTTCATCCTTGCGGGTGATCAGGCCCTGGAGGTATACCAGTTCTTTTTTCGCTGCTTCCAGTTTTTTCAGGATGATCTCTTTGAATTCCTGCAGCTCGGGGTCGCTATAGCGATATATCGGGCCGGTGGGAGCTTCCGGCTGATCCAGTACTGATTTAGTGAATTCCGGAGAATAAGTCACGGTTTTCATTACCGGGCGGCTGCCGGCGGCTTTTGAAGGAGTCCTGGAAGACGGTTTCTCAGTAGTCCTTCTGGCAGGTTCTTCTACCCTGGTCTTTTTTACTGGCTCCTTGTCTGATTTATCCTGTTTACTCTTTGATGCCATTATATCTACTTTTTCTACGGGTTTAGAAATAAACGGTTCTGACGGCGGTGTTTGCTTTTCAGCAGGCTTGCTGGCAACCACGGGGGCCGGCTTGGCCTTAGGCGCCGGAGCAGGAGCCGTTTTCTTTACTGGCGCTTTGGCAGCAACAGGTTTCTTGGCTGCCTGGGCTTTCGCAGCCGGCACTTTCGCCGGCGCGGGTTTTACTGCTTTGACGGGCTTTTTGGCCGCTGCCGCTTTCTTTTTGGCAGGAACTGCTTTCGAAGGGGCTGCTTTTGCCGCTACTTTCTTTACTGCCGCTTTCTTCGGTGCGGGCTTCGCTGCTTTAGGCGCCGCCTTTTTCGCCGCAGCTTTTTTAGGTGCGGCCGCAACCTTTTTAGCCGGCGCCGGTTTGGACGCAGCTTTTTTAGGTGCAGCAGCAGCTTTCTTCGCTACAGCTTTCTTGGCAGGAACCGCCTTCTTGGTAGTTTTACTAGCAACCTTCTTCTTTGTTGCCATGGGATTAGCTTTTTTTGTTAACTAATACGT
>CBFHAF010000560.1:0-3809 GCA_965653435.1 uncultured Chitinophaga sp. | reverse complement strand
ACGCACAAGCTAAACCCGCTGCAAAAACAGAACAGAAGGCAGAGAAAAAAGAGCACAAAGCAGAAAAGAAAGCCGGGCATCTTCACGCTAAAAAGCACGAAACGAAGAAAGAAACGCCGGCCAAGCAATAGTCACAGGTTACAGGTTTTAGTTCGCATAAATAGGTTGATAGAATGGTCATGAAACGGCTCGTTTCATGCATTAATCCTCTCCGCCCTGCCGTAAACGAGAAAACGCAGGGCGGATTTTTTACTATGCGTCAGTAAGAAAGCGCGATCTCCTGCGTCCAGTGGTTGCGGAAACGCGCAATGCCGGTTTCTTTCAGCAGCGGGTCCATCATGGCAAGGCAGTGCGTTTTGCTGCCCATCCAGCCGTCCACCACAGACTTTTCGTTGAGTATCCCCAGCGCAAGATTTTCTGCATAAGCCTTCCAGCTGTATCCCATTTTCCGGATGCGATCGCCGCCGGTACTGCCGTTCAGCCCGGTATGGCTCATATATACGCTGTCGTTCATTTCTTTGCTGTGCAGCCATGCGGCTCTTTCAAGCTTGATATTCCAGCTAAGCGGCGGCACGGGAGGCATCCATTTACCGCCGCAGTTACAGCCTTTTGAGCGGTATGCGTTCACGAGCGAAAGCATATTCGCACTGTCTACCCGCGGGGTCATGATAAAAAAGGTATCCTTATATCCGTAAGGCATGTGGGCGGCAGCGCCTTTGGCAGGGATGTATTCTTCCAGCGGTTCTTTTGAGCAGGCGCAAAGGAGGGCCAGGCACGCCGCTGCGCATGCAAGTATCAGATTTTTCATACCAGTTTTTTTAACTCCGCCCCTGGGCGGTGTGGATGGTGAGCTGCTGCCATGGCATGCGAAAGGCGGCCGGCGCGTGAAGGCACGGCCGTAATGGTTCGGACAGGCGGCCGCTATGCCGCAACAGCAGTTTGTTTTAAGGAAATATGGCTCGGGAAAGAAGACCGGTAAATAAAGGCAATCGGTGTATTAGGAGGCGCCGGAAAATGGGCGTGTCGTCGTCGAAACATGGCTATTCTTCAATCTGGCACAAAAATATGCCCCGGCCAAAGCCTTATCAATGACGGCCATCAACGCGCAGTATGATCGTAAGGAGTGAAACCGGGTGACCGGCGTTATTCTTCGCCGGCTTCCTCTCCGTCGCTATGCCCTATGATCTCGCGCAGAGGCTTCACAGCCTGGTAAATGCCGCGGTTGTAACGGTTTCCGAGGATGATCACTGTGGCGGAGTCTTTTATGAAGCGGTAAAAAACAGTGTTGTTGCCATGCCACCAGCCGTTGTGGTAAATGATCTTCTGCGTGCTGTCAGGATAAACGAGCAGCCGCCAGCCGAGGCCGTAGTTGCGGATGCCGGGCTTTTCATTGCTGTAAGGTGTGAACGCTTCCCGGAGGGTCTCAGGTTTGAAGAGCTTGCCGGAATACAGTGCCTGGTCCCATTTGAGCATATCCTGCGCGGTAGAGTAGATGCCTTTGTCGCCCACGGCGCCGTCGAAGCTGTTGTCCGGCTCGGGGCGCCAGCTGGAGAGGTGGCTGATGGTCTGGTGCGGCCGCGGCGTTTTTGCAGGGTCCGCCACGAAAGTATTGTTCATCTCAAGCGGCGTGAAGAAGGTTTGCTGAAGGTAGTCCGCATAGGTCTGCCCGCTCACTTTTTCGATGATGGCGCCGAGGATGAGGTAATTGGTATTGCAGTAATTAAAATGCCTGTCCGGCTGGTATTGCACCTTGGGCTTATGGACCGTCATCATGCTGATCACCTCTTCGTTGGTCAGGAAGTGCGATTTGTCTTTGATGAGGCTGTCGCAGAAATAAAGATAATTGGGCAGGCCGCTGCGGTGGTTCAGCAGCATGCGGATGGTGATGCCGGGATATGGGAAATCAGGGTAATAACGCTGGATGGAATCCTCCAGGCCGAGTTTCCCTTTTTCCAGCAGGCTCAGAACAGCCATGCCGGTAAAGGTTTTGGAAACGGAAGCCAGCTGGAACATGGAGCTGTCGGATACCGGGGTTTTGGTGGCATGGTTTTCCAGCCCCTGGTAATGTTCAAATAAAACAACGCCTTTTTTGGCCACCAGCACAGCGCCGCTGAAGGAAGAGGCAGACAGGCGGGTGCGTACCAGTTCGGCCACTTCACGGCTGATGCGTTTATTGCGCGGATCGTTGAGGACGGCTTTTTCTTCTTCGGCTGAAAGCCCGAGCGTATATATAGAGGCTGATTTTGCGGGAGCGTTTTTTCCTTTGTTCCGGTGGGCAGAGCTGCTGTTGCACGCGGAATAAAAAAGTGCGCTGGCGGACATTGCCAGCAATACAATTGCCTTCGAACGGTTCATTTAGTGCTGCTGATAAGTATATTTAAAATCAGATAGTTAGCAATTTTCATGCCCTTTATACGGCTGAAGGGTGGAAATTATTCAAAAACGAATAAAAAAGAGGCTTCTTTTTTCACCAATCTCTAATTTGCCGGGCTTCTTATTTGATTTCTGCTCAAACTCCGCTAGGTTTGCGGTGACTTTTGATGGCAAAAACCCTGCTATGATTGTCAGGATATTGTCATTGACCGTAATATACCAGCACCATGAGCCAAAGAAAATTAACGAGTTATCCGAAAGAAAAGATCAACATCCTTTTATTGGAGAACATTAGTGATGCCGCGGTGGCGGAGTTCAAAGAAGCGGGTTATGTGAATACCCGCAAGATCACAGGCGCCCTCAGTGAGGCGGACCTGATCAGGGAAGTGAAAGATGTTCATTTATTGGGCATCCGGTCCAAAACCCAGGTGACCTCGGTCGTACTGGCTGCGGCCAACAAGCTCCAGGGGATTGGCTGCTTCTGCATCGGCACCAACCAGGTGGACCTTAAAAGCGCCACTGAGCATGGAGTAGCCGTCTTCAACGCCCCTTATTCCAACACCCGTTCGGTAGCGGAGCTGGTGATCGGCCTGTCGATCATGCTGATCCGCCGCATACCCGATAAAAACTCGGCCGCCCACCAGGGTATCTGGATGAAGGAGGCTACCGGCAGCTACGAGCTCCGTGGTAAGACCATCGGTATTGTAGGTTACGGCAATATCGGCAGCCAGGTGAGCGTACTGGCGGAGGCGCTGGGCATGAACGTGCTGTATTACGATGTGGAAACCAAGCTTCCCATGGGTAATGCCGTTCAGATCAGGACTTTAAAAGACCTTTTTAAACAATCCGATATTATCTCCCTGCACGTACCGTCCAACAAGAGCACGGTGGATATGATCAATAAAGACACGCTGAAGCATGTGAAAAAAGGCGCTATTTTCCTGAACTATGCGCGCGGGGAGGTAGTGGTGCTGGAAGATCTGAAGGAAGCGCTGGAAAAAGGCCAGCTGTCCGGCGCGGCGATAGACGTGTTCCCGGTGGAGCCTGAAAAGAACGGCGCCGCTTTCGCCACGCCGCTGCAAAAGCTGCCCAACGTGATACTGACACCGCACATCGGCGGCAGCACGGAAGAAGCCCAGCACAACATCGGGCTGGACGTGAGCAGCAAAATGCTGAACTACCTCGAAAAAGGCGCTTCATTCGGTTCACATACCGTACCGGCGCTGAGCGTGCCGCCCATCGAGAATACCCACCGCATCCTGCACATCCACCGCAACGTGCCGGGGGTACTGTCTGAGATCAACAGCGCATTATCCGGCAAGAACATCAACATCCTTGGCCAATACCTCAAAACGAACGAACAGATCGGTTACGTGGTGCTGGACGTGGATTCCAAACTATCAGCAGAAGCTTTTGCGCTGTTGAAGGAGGTGAAT
>CBFHAF010000559.1:0-3812 GCA_965653435.1 uncultured Chitinophaga sp. | reverse complement strand
AAATGGTGACCTGTCCGGAAGAGAGCTTTTTCACTTTGTTGACATCTATGTCTACACAGGTTACATCATTGCCGGTCTCGGCAAAACAGGTACCGGTAACGAGTCCTACGTATCCGGTTCCTACTACGGTAATTTTCATGCGGGGGCTAGTTTAAAAATGATTTAATCGAATAAATGATATGGTCTAACTGGTCACGATCCATTTCCGTGTGGATGGGCAGGGAAATACATTTCCCGGTCAGCGTGTCTGTTACGGGCAGGTGCATGTTGGTTGCGGTCATGCCTTCGAACATTTTCTGACGGTGTGCCGGAACAGGGTAATAGATCATGGACGGTACTTGTTTCCCGGCCAGGAATTCCTGGAGCTTGTTGCGGTCCGCGCCTTCCAGCTGAAGGGTGTATTGATGGAATACATGGAGCTGGTTGGGGGCCTGATAAGGTGTTATGATCTGCGGGGTATTGGCAAAGGCGGTATTGTAAGCGTTGGCAACTTCCCTTCTGGAAGCGATATATTCATCGAGCAATTGCAGCTTTATCCGGAGCACTACGGCCTGCAGGGTATCCAGCCTGCTGTTCACACCCACTTCATCGTGATAATATCGCTGGCTCTGGCCGTGGTTGGCGATCATCCTGATCTTTGCAGCCAGGGCGTCGTCGTCCGTGAACAGGGCGCCGCCATCTCCGTAACAACCCAGGTTTTTGCTGGGGAAAAAAGAGGTGCAGCCGATATGGCCGAAGGTGCCCACTTTTTTGGTGGTCCCGTCTTTTTTCGTGTAATGGCTGCCGATAGCCTGTGCATTGTCTTCTATCACATGGAGGTTATGCCGTTGCGCAATGTCCATGATCGCCTCTATATCCGCGCTGTGGCCGTACAGGTGGACCGGTACGATGGCTTTTGTTTTGGGAGTGATGGCTTGCTCAATCGCCTGCGGGTCAATGCAGTACGTTTTCGGATCTATATCCACGAACACCGGTTTGAGCCTCAGAAGGGCTATTACCTCGGCGGTGGCAATAAAAGTAAAGGAAGGGGTGATCACTTCATCGCCCGGTTCAAGGCCCAGGGCCATCATGGCTATCTGGAGCGCGTCGGTTCCGTTGGCGCAGGGAATCACATGTTTCGTGCCCAGGTATTGCCCCAGTTCCTGCGAAAACTGCTGTACAGGGGCTCCGTTGATGAAAGCGGCACTTTCCAGCACATCCTGAATGGCTGCATCTACCTGCGGTTTAATCTTGCTGTATTGGCGTTTCAAATCCACCATCTGAATAGGAACCATGTAGGATACTAATTTTAGAGTCCGCAAATTTACAAATTTTGGGATAGGTGTAGAGACTATCTTTGCGAAGGATTCGATTTATTGGGTTAATTATCAATTCTGTGAGTTTATCGATTTTTTGCTATAATGCCGGCATACGCGCTTACCGGGCGGCTTTGGGGCTGGCGGCCGGTATCGGGGGGAATAAAAAAGCACAGCTCTGGCTGAATGGCCGGAAAGACCCCTGGCCCGCCCTGGAGGCGGCTCTGAAGGGTGCAGAACGGGTCCTCTGGGTGCATGCTGCCTCGCTGGGGGAGTTTGAACAGGGAAGACCCGTGCTGGAAGCGCTTCGGAAGGAATATCCCGGCCTGCGAATCCTTCTTACTTTTTTTTCGCCTTCCGGGTACGAAGTGCGCAAAAACTATCCCGGCGCAGACCACGTTTGTTACCTCCCGCTGGATACCCCGGCCAATGCCAAACGTTTCCTGGATATCGTTAAACCCTCTCTCGCCATTTTTATCAAATACGAATTCTGGTATCATTACCTGGACAATATGTATGCCCGCAAAGTGCCTGTGATCCTCATTTCAGGCGTTTTCCGCCACGGGCAGGTGTTCTTCAAATGGTACGGCGGCATGTTCAGGGGGCTGTTGAAGCGTATGGACAGGCTTTTTGTGCAGAACGAGGCTTCGCTTCACCTGCTGAATATCCATGGTATAGGCCAGGTGACGGTGGCGGGCGATACGCGGTTCGACCGGGTATGGCAGCTGCGGCAGCACCCGGTGAGCCTGCCGGAGATAGAGCGGTTCATTACCGTGGACAATGTGCTGGTGGCAGGAAGCACCTGGGAAGCGGATGAAAAGGTGATCGCCGGATGGTGGTATGGGGGCGGCCGGGAAGGCCGTCAGCTGGTGCTGGCCCCGCATGAGATCAATGCGGCGCACATTGAGCATATACAAACGCTGTTCCCCGACGCGGTAAAATATTCGGAATTCGCCGCCGGCAAAGCCGGTCCGGCTTCAGTGCTCATTATCGATAACGTGGGCATGCTGTCCGCCCTTTACCGTTATGGCCGTACGGCCTACGTAGGCGGCGGTTTCGGGAAGGAAGGCATTCACAACCTGCTGGAGCCCGCTACTTACGGAAAACCTGTGATCATAGGCCCGGTGTTTCACCAGTTCCTGGAAGCGGAAACGCTGGTGCAAACGCGTGGCGCGATCGTGATCAATAATGCGGAAGAATTGCGCAGGGCGATAGAAGCGCTGAAAGATCCCTATTATTACGGGCAGGCAGCGGAAATTGCCGGACGTTTCGTTGAGCAGAACCAGGGTGCGACGGACAAGATCGTGCGGTATATTCAGGAAAAACGTTTCCTCACGAGTGAATAGAACTGCTTCACCAGCTGGTCCGATTCATCCCATCCCAGCTTGATCTTCAGCTCGCGTTCTATCCAGTATTCGGCATCCTGGAGGGATGCGGCCTCGTTGATGGTTTTGAGCGAACGCTCGTACATGCTGTGGTCGCCGCGGAAAAGCTCCTGTATGAACTGGAACTTGTCGTTGATGCCGATGGCGCTTTTCAGGTCATTGATGCCAATGCCGCCGAGCTTCTCGCCAACTTCAATATTATTTTTACGGAGCGTATCGTTCAGGGAGGGTGATTGTTTGCCTACCAGTTCGTTCAGTTCCTTGCGGATATTGCTGCCATTGGTATGCTCGGGCTGCGCCGGTTTGGGCTGCACTGGCGGCGGCGGATCGAACAGGGTGGCGGCGGCCGGCTTTTCTTCGGGGCGCGGCGGCTTTACCGGCACACGGTCCGGCGCATAACCATTATTCGTTTGTACATTGGATTGCAGCACCTTTTCCTGGACAGGCTGTACTTTTTCCGCGGCAGGCTGAATTTTTTCAGGCGCAGGCTCCTGCGGGGGAGGCGGAATAACCTGTTTTTCCATAACAGGCATATGCGCGGGCATGATCACAGCCACATGGCCGTTGCCCCGTTGCTCCTGTTGTTTCTGCAGGTTGCGCTGGTGAAGTATTTCAGCCTGCAGCAACTGCGTATAGTAGGATATGGTTTGCAAACCGGCAGCTGAATTCTTCAGCTCCTGCAGTTTGTCAATTAATGCATTTATCTTTTCCATGCCTTAATTGTTAACGCCATCTAATGGAAATTATTTTAATTGCACTAAGTTATACTTTTTTAACAACTTAGTAATCAAAATACTATAATATGTTTATTGAACCTTCTCTTACGGGAGGTCGCCGCGGATGGATTGAAGTAGTTTGCGGCTCCATGTTCTCGGGTAAAACGGAGGAACTGATCCGCCGGCTGAAACGCGCCCGCTTCGCCAACCTGAGTGTGGAAATATTCAAACCCGCCATGGATACGCGGTACGACGAACAGCAGATTGTGTCCCACAACGAAAACAGGATCTTGTCCACGCCGGTAGACAGCTCGCAGCAGATACTGCTTCTTGGCCAGGGAGTAGATGTGGTTGGTATTGACGAAGCGCAGTTTTTTGACATGGAGCTGCCCAACGTATGCGACCAGCTGGCGCTT
>CBFHAF010000558.1:0-3824 GCA_965653435.1 uncultured Chitinophaga sp. | reverse complement strand
CGTCGAACAGCATGATGTCCGGGTTGCGGATCAGGCCGCGGGCAATGGATACACGCTGTTTCTGGCCGCCGCTGAGTGTTACGCCGCGCTCTCCCACTACGGTATTGAACCCTTCGGGGAAAGCCAGGATGTCTTTCTCCACGGAAGCCTGCCGGGCTGCCTGCCGCACTGATTCTTCGCTTGCCGCGGGCTCGCCGAAGCGGATGTTGTTCGCGATCGTATCGGAGAACAGGAACACGTCCTGCGGTACATAGCTGATCTGGTTGCGCAGCACGGAGAGCTTCAGGCTGCGGATGTCGTACCCGTCTATCGTGATCTTCCCTTCCTGCGGGTCGTACATGCGGATGAGCAGCTGTGCAAGGGTGGATTTGCCGGCGCCCGTGCGCCCGATAATGGCCACTTTCTGCCCGGGCCTGATGGTCAGGTCGAAATGCTTCAGCGCCTGAATCCCGGTGTGCGGGTAGGTGAAAGACACATCCTGGAAACGGATCTCCCCTTGCAGGGATACTGAGCGGGCATCGGGCAGGTCGTGGATCTGGGGCTTTTCGTCCAGGAACTCGTTGATGCGCTGCTGCGAAGCCGCGGCGCGCTGTATCATGGAAGCCACCCAGCCGATGGAGAAGAACGGGAAAGTGAGCATGTTCACATACAGCACGAACTCCGCCAGGTTGCCGATCGTGATGTTGCCTTTGATCACCTGCATGCCGCCGATGAAAATGGTCAGGATCACGCTCAGCCCGATCATCAGCATCATCGCCGGCTGGTATAGGGCGTCTGTCTTCGCAAGACTGATAGAGCTTTTTTTATACGCTTCGCTGGCTTCCTCGAAATGCCGGGCGCTGGGCTCTTCCTGCACATATGATTTGATCACGCGGATGCCTGAGTAGTTCTCCTGCGCCACGGAAGTGATATTGCTGAGCTGCGACTGTATGCGTTCGCTTTTAGTATGAATGACCGCGTTCACAAAATAAATCGTAAGCGCCAGCAAAGGCAGCGGGCTGAGCGTGTAGAGCGTCAGCACCGGGTTCACGGACCACATCAGCCAGATGATGATCACCATCATGATATCCGTGCGGGTAGCGTACATCAGCGCCGGGCCTACGTACATGCGTACGCGGGACACGTCCTCCGTGATGCGGCTCATCATATCGCCGGTGCGGTTCATCTTGAAAAAGTTGAGGTCCAGCCGCTGGTACTGCTGGAAGATCTCGTTCTTCAGGTCGTATTCGATGTGGCGGCTCATCACGATGAGCGTTTGCCTTTGCAGGAACATAAAGAACCCGCTAAGCAATGCCAGGCCGAGGATAGACAGGCCGTAAAAAGCGAGGGTACCTGAAAATACTGACCGGAAGGGCGTTTTCAGGTCCGAATCGCTGATCATCCGGTAGTTCTTCAGGTTCTGGTCCAGCAGGTCGAATATCTGCCTGACCAGTATAGGCTGGAAAACGCTGAATACGATGGAGACGGAGGTAAAAAGCATTCCCAGCAGGAAAAGCCATTTATATTTGACGAAGTATTTGTTGAGCGCGGCTAAATGTTGCATACGAGATCTTCTTCCTGATGGTTCCGTTTAAGCCTTACAAATGTATGCAATGCCCGTCATTTTTAACGGCAATTCGCAGTGCATTGTAGAATTTACTTATATTTAATAAAGCCTGCTAACCCAGAAACCCGAACCAGCATGTCCACTTTAACGTACGCCCTTCCCACCCAGCAATCGGAGCGGCTCCAGATCATAGACAGCCTCCGCGGCATTGCGCTGCTGGGTATTTTACTGATGAATATCCCTTTCTTCGGCTTGCCGGAGCAGATCAACACCGACCTCCGGCTGCGCAACGAATTCTCCGGCGCTAATTATTACTCCTGGTGGATCGTGCGCCTGTTCTTCGAAGGCACCATGCGCGGTTTTTTCAGCCTTCTTTTCGGCGCCGGCTGCGTGCTGCTGCTGGAGCGGCTCGAAAAAAGGCCAGGCGCGGTGCCACCTGCGGATATCTACTACCGCCGCCTGCTCTGGCTGCTGCTTTTCGGCTTCATAGATGCCAATGTACTGCTCTGGAACGGCGACGTGCTTTACGTATATGCCGCCGGCGGCATGCTGCTCTATCCTTTCCGCCATGCCAGGCCCAGGCTGCTGCTTATCATGGCTGTTATCGCCCTGGGCATCGGCACCTTCAAAGGCACTACGAACATGTACCAGCAAAAAAACAAACGCATCAAAGGCGAATATGCCCTGCAGCTGGAAAAACAAAAAGTGAAGCTCACCGAAAAACAGCAAAAAGACAAAGAAAAATGGGAAACATACAAAAAGGAGCATACGCCCCAGGCGCTGCTGAAAGAAGCGCAGAAAGAAGTGAAAGCCTACCAGGGCAGCTACACCGAAACCCTGTCGCATATTTACCCCAGGAACCAGGAATTCCAGTCGTTAAGCGTATACAACTTCTTTTTCTGGGACCTGATGGTCTGTTTCTTTTTAGGCATGTATTTCTACAGAACGGGCGTGCTCACCGGCCTGAAACCGGCGTCGTTCTACTGGAAGCTGATGGCTGCGGGTTACCTGGCAGGCCTGCCGCTGAATTACTGGCTGATCAGCTCCCTCCTCCGCAGCAATTTCGATTCAACGCTTGCCGCGGACACCGTGTTCATCAGCTGGTACGAGATCCGGCGGATACTGTTGCTGCTCGGGCACCTGGGCCTGCTGATGCTGCTGTACAAATACGGCGTGTTCACCGGTTTCTTTAAACGGATGGCGGCCGTCGGGCAAATGGCCTTTACCAATTACCTCATGCAAAGCATTATCTGCGGGTTCATCTTTTACGGCGTAGGTTTGCGCTGGTATGGCGCATTGGAGAGATATGAGCTGTACCTTGTCACTTTCGGCGTATGGATTTTTCAAATTATTTTCAGCAATGTATGGCTGGAATATTTCCGTTTCGGCCCGCTGGAATGGGTATGGCGCAGCCTCACCTACTGGAAAAAACAACCGTTCAAACGGGGCACGCCAGCGGTGGCGGACCTTGCATAACCCTGCATTGAAGGCATAAAAAAAGAGGCTGCTCCATCCTGTAATGGCAGCCTCTTTTTATTTTACCGGTAGATTAATACAGGTAATTCAGCGCAATGATATCATTTGCATTGAACGTGCGGTTGCCGCCATTGGAGCAGGCCAGCATCCAGGAACCGGAATCCGGGCCGGTGGGCGTGCCGGGTATATGTACCGCGCCTACGCTTCCTGCGCCTTCGTTTCCGCCGCTGCCGCAGCTGAATGCGCGGTTCATATAATCAGTATGGCGGAAGCCGATGCAATGCCCCAGCTCATGCTGGATCACGGAACCCACATACTGCACATCGGGATTGGAACCGTATGCCTGCGGATGGGTGTTCATATTGATGCTGCTGTAAGGGTCGCCGTTCCGTTTCGGGAAGCCGGCATAGCCCAGCGTGATGAAACCTCCGCTTGGAGCTTCATAAAAACCTTTGATGACAATATCCGCCCGGCCGCTGGTGATGCGCCTGAAAGTAAGGCTCAGCCCCAGGGCGTTGTAGCGCTGGATAGCCAGATCGGTGCCGCTGACGTAAGCGGTACCAAGATTGGACACCTGGATGGTGATCACCCGCGGCAGGTCTTTTACAAGATTATTGGTACGGTACTGTTCCACTTCAGCAATGCGTACGTTGGGCGTGGAAGATTCCGTGGTCAGCGATTCCTGGTCCAGGAAAATGTCGTTTTCAACAAGATAACCGCCGTTGTAGGCCCGCACATTGTTCGTGCTGAACCCCTTCGCTTTGATCTGTGCAAGCGTTTCTTCCGGGATCTCGCTTTGGGC
>CBFHAF010000557.1:0-3834 GCA_965653435.1 uncultured Chitinophaga sp. | reverse complement strand
GAGCAGGCTTTGCAATGACTCCTGCCCGTGGTTGTAGTATTTTGAAATGCCTTTCATTTCCAGCGCATCGGTCACGATCAGGCCGTCGAAACCCATTTTTTTCTGCACAAGGTCGGTAACGGCTTTATAGGAAATGGAAGTGGGCGTATTGGCTTTGCTGTCGATTGCCGGGATGTAGAGGTGCGCGATCATGATGGAGCCCACACCCGCTTCTATGGCCCGCTGGAAAGGATACAGCTCCAGGGAGTCGAGCTCCGGGATGGTTTTATTGATGGATGGCAGATCGTAGTGGCTGTCCACATCCGTATCCCCATGGCCGGGGAAATGTTTGGCGCAAGCCATTACTCCCGCATCCTGCATGCCTTTTATCATGGCAACTCCCAGGCGTGCCACCTGGTATTTGTCTTCCCCGAAAGACCGGTCGTTGATCACCGGGTTGTTGGGATTGTTATTCACGTCCAGCACGGGGGCGAAATTGTATTGAATGCCCATTCGTTTGCACTGTTCGCCGATGGCCTTGCCTACTTCGTAAATGAGCGCACTGTCCTGCACGGCGCCAAGCATCAGGTTGCGGGGAAAAGCCATTACACTGTCCACGAACCGCATGCCGAGGCCCCACTCGCCGTCTACCGCCACCAGCAGCGGCACTTTACTGGCCGCCTGGTAACGGTTCACCAGCAGGGCCTGCCTTACGGGCCCGCCCTGGAAAGTGACCAAACCACCCACCTTGTTATTCCTGATATCGTTCAGCACGCTGTTGATATGATCCTGCCCGAGATTGGAATGCACGCGGATCATGATGAGCTGCGCGATCTTTTCTTCGTGGGTCAGGGAATTAAAAACACTGTCTACCCAGCGGTCTGCCTGGCTTTGACGGGGTTTTTCCTGCTTGTGCTTATCTTTTTCATGCGGCGTGGTTCCCGGTTGTGCATTAGCTGCAAGCAACAGCCCGGAGAGTACTGCTACCAAAAAATGCTTCATCATGCTCTAAACATACAAAATTTTCAAGCTCATTCCGGCGGGGAATTGACTGGCGGCGAACGCATTGCGTTAATTCATCATATATTTATAGCCGGTTGTCATATGGCTGAACACGTTTTTCAATTCCTCTACCTTTTTTCGGTTTTTATTGAAAGATTTTTATTAATTTTTGCTTATTCTGTAAAAGAATTCATCAATCTGAATATTAATTACCAACTCATTCAATTGTTTGTTATATTTGCACCTTACGTGACTGTCATCCTTAACCTTTTGAGAGCATATCTGTAGAAGATGGGGACAACCAGACAACTGTAACACGTTTTTAAGGCGTAAGTATGTCACTTACGATGAATACATTATCGAAGAACATGGTCAATCTAATTTTATTTGGCCCTCCCGGAAGCGGTAAAGGAACCCAGAGTGCCAACATTATCGAGAAATACGGTCTGCTTCACCTGTCCACCGGCGATCTGCTGCGTTCTGAGATCGCAGAAAAAACGCCTTTGGGTACGGAAGCGCAGAAATTCATAGACCAGGGTTTGCTCGTGCCCGACGAAGTGGTGATCGGTATGATCAGCACCAAGCTGGACGCGAATCCCGAGGCCCGCGGCTTTATTTTCGACGGTTTCCCCCGCACCACCGTGCAGGCTGAAGCGCTGGACAAGCTGCTGTCGCTGAAAAAGACCGGCATCTCCGTGGTGCTCAGCCTGGAAGTTCCGGAAGACGAGCTGGTACGCCGCCTGCTGGACCGCGGGCTTACCTCCGGCCGTTCAGACGATGCCAGCGAAGACGTGGTGAAGAAACGCATCGTGGAATACCACAACAAAACCGCTCCTGTGGCGGATCACTACGCTAAATTCGGGAAGCTGAAGAAAGTGAAAGGCGAAGGCACCATCGAAAATATTTTCGAGCTGCTGAGCAAGGAAATCGAAGAACTGATGGGGGTTCGCGTGTAACCGGGCGCCCTGAAGCATACATATTGCAACGCAAAGATCATGTAAGGCCAAACTTTACGATCTTTGCGTTTTGCTTTTTAAAGAACTGAAGCCGTGGAAAGGGGCATTTTACGCTTCCTGCCCGGCCAAAAGCTTTACCAGTGGCGGGCATTGCCGGCCACCGGCAATAAAACCGGCTCTGCTGAGCCGGGAGGAGAATTGAATTATGGAGAATTTTGTAGACTACATACGGGTATTTTGTAAATCCGGCCACGGCGGCGCTGGCAGCAGGCATTTTATGCGCACCAAGTTCAAAGCCATGGCGGGACCCGACGGGGGCGACGGCGGAAGGGGCGGTCACCTCATCCTGCGCGGCAACGCCCAGCTGTGGACACTTCTGCACCTTCGCTGGTATAAGAACGTACTGGCTGAGAACGGCGAGAACGGCAGCGGCGACAATTGCACAGGCGCCAATGGAAAGGACATTGTGATCGAAGTGCCGCTCGGCACCATCGTCCGCGACGAAGAAACCGGGGAAGTGGAAGCCGAAGTGCTGCACGACGGGGAAGAGATCATTTTTATGCCCGGTGGCCAGGGCGGCCGCGGCAACGCCTATTTCAAAAGTGCTACCAACCAGGCCCCGGAATACGCCCAGCCCGGCGAACCCGGCCAGGAAGGCTGGAAACTGCTGGAACTCAAGGTACTGGCTGACGTCGGGCTGGTAGGTTTCCCGAATGCGGGCAAATCCACCCTCCTGTCTTCCATCACGGCAGCCAGGCCGAAGATCGCGAATTACGCCTTTACCACCCTCACGCCACAGCTGGGCATGGTGCCTTACCGTGACGATAAATCCTTTTGTATGGCGGATCTTCCCGGCATCATTGAAGGAGCGCACGAAGGGAAAGGCCTGGGCCACCGTTTCCTCCGGCACATCGAACGGAATGCTGTGCTGCTGTTCGTGATCCCGGCCGATAGCCCCGATCACCGGAAAGAATTCAACATCCTGGTAAATGAACTGGAGCAATATAATCCCGAAATGCTGGATAAGCAGTTCCTTATTGCCATCAGCAAAAGCGATATGCTCGACGATGAATTGAAAGCCGCCATATCGGCAGAACTTCCGGAAGATGTACCGCATGTGTTCATCTCGGCGGTTACCCAGTCGGGCCTGCAGGAGCTGAAGGACATACTCTGGGACGCGCTGACTTCTGAAGTGAATGCGAACCCTGAAGAAGAAACGGAAGAAGAAACAGAATAGGGATTTTTTGGGCGGGTAATACATTGTATTCTCCCGGCGCTTATTTTTGCAGGGTTGCCACCCTAGCTCAGTTGGTCAGAGCGGTTGTTTCGTAAATAACAGGTCGTCGGTTCGATCCCGATGGGTGGCTCAGAAAGCCTCCGTGTGGCTAAACGCTGCATTGGAGGTTATTTTTTGGGCGTATAACCGGGTAATGGATAGCGCATCTTCCCAAACAGCGTCCTCATCCTTACCGGTATAATACTTCCGGAACAGGGTTTCCGTCTTTTTGAAGTCCAGGTTGTTGAAGTAATAAGTGATCACCTGCCGCAGGTATTCTTTCCGTGTACCGTTATCCTGGCCGTTTTCCAGCTCCGGTACGCCGAGACCGCTCAGATATACCAGGCTTTCTTCCAGTATTTTATTCCTGTAGTCATAGTCCCGGGAAAACTGCAATTTGCCTTTGTTTGCCACGAGGTAAATGCCGGGTTTGTTGCTTTTATAAGGCATGCCGGATACGTTGCAGTTGCCGCAGGATTTGTAGGTTTCTACCATGGAGTCGAAGTATAGCCGGATGTTGTTCCCGACAATGTACATGCCGCCGGTATGGTCAAAAAATTCTGTATATCCGGGGCTGCCACGCGGGCTCTGCGGTTCTTTCACGAGGGTATCCTGCAGGTG
>CBFHAF010000556.1:0-3836 GCA_965653435.1 uncultured Chitinophaga sp. | reverse complement strand
TTTTTAAAAAAATATCCATACCATCGGCCACCTGGTGTTCGTTTTTTGATTGGGGCTTAGCTGGGGGATTTGTTTACTGTTTGCTAATAAAAACACACGGCCCTTCAGCCGCCATAAAGTACTGGCGCCAAATGTGGGCTGGGACTATATCGTGCTGCTGGGCTGCCTGCTGTTCATCACTTTCATTACCTATTTGCAGGCGCAGTACAACGTATTCGGCACCAGGTACGGTTCGGCTACTTTCATACCCATGCTGGTGCTGTTCTTCAGCGCGTATTATTTCGATCACCTGGGCGTGCTCGGTCTTGCCATCACCAACTTTGCAGCCTGGATGGGCATTGCCATCACGCCGTACGAGATACTGACCAGGAACGATTTTAATACTGATGCAAGGCTGATCTACACCGGCGTGCTGCTGGGCGTTATCCTCATCACGGCGGGTTATCTCAGCGAGCGTTTCGATCTTAAGAAACACTTTGCTTTTACTTACGACAACTTCGGCGTGCATATCATTTTCATCGCCACGCTGGCGGGCATGTTCGTGCTGGACATCTACCTGCTCTTTTTTGCGCTGCTTTGCATTATCGCCGCATACTGTTACTGGAAGAGCCGGCAGCGGAAATCGTTCTATTTTATGATGATCACGGTGCTGTACCTGTATATCGGCATCAGCTACCTGGCGATGCGCGCCCTGTTCTATTCCAGCCTGGAAATCGGCGGGCTGTATCTCGGATTATTCTATTTTATCGGTTCGGCGGTGGCCGTAGTGCGGTTACTGATCGTTGAAAACAGAAAACTGAAGGCCCATGATCGCGTATAACATCACCGGGCTGGACAATGCCCTGATCAATGACCAGGCGGAAGCGGCGCTGAAGCGCGGCAATATTACCGCCGCTGAAAAAGGCTCGGTCAAAACCGCGTTTCCGGAAACACTATACACCCCCAATTTCTTCATCCGCATCGGCCTGTTCCTGCTCACGGCGGTGATCGCCGTTTGTTTGCTGGGGCTCATGATGCTGGTGGGAATGGCGGGGCTGGACGAAACCACTGCTGGCGGCATGCTTCTATTCTTCGGCGTTTGCGCTTACGCCATGCTGGAATTGTGGTGGATAAAGGATAAGAACCATTACCGTTCGGGTATAGACGATGCGCTGATCTGGATCGCCGCCGGTTCGGTGCTCACCAGCTTCATTCTTATATCAGACCTGGACCCCGCAACCTCCCTGGGCAGCGCCGTGATCTGCGTCATTGCCGCCTGGATGGCCATCCGTTTCGCGGACATGGTGATGGCGCTTACCGCGTTTGCCGCCGGCATCGCTTTTGTTTTTTTCTCAGGCTTTGAACTGTCTGCCCTTGCGGCGGACCTGATGCCGTTCATCATCATGGCAGTATCGCTGGGCGCGTATCTCGGGTTCACACGGATTTCAGGAAAATATAAGTTCAGGCATTACGAAAGCTGCCTGGATGTACTGCGCACCGCATCGCTTATAACATTATACCTCGCGGGCAATTACTTCACAGTGCGGGAAGTGGGCGCTGAAATGCTCGGCAAAACGGGCCCGGTGCCCATGGGCTGGCTGTTCTGGATCTATACGTTCGCTATTCCGCCGTTGTATATTTATTACGGCATCCGCCGCAAAGACCGCATACGCCTGCGCACGGGGCTGATTTTGCTGGCGGTGACCGTATTCACCGTACGGTATTACCACAGCCTGATGCCGATAGAAACGGCCATGGTGCTGGCCGGCATTGTGATGATCGCAGTAGCCTGGTTCGTGATCGGGTACCTGAAGCAGCCGCGCAACGGCTTCACCTACGAAGCCGATGAAACAGGCGAAGAAATGGCCGGCCTCAAAGCCGCCGAAGCAGTCATTATCGCACAAACATTCCATAAAACCCCGCAGCCCGACGATTCGTTTAAGTTCGGCGGCGGTACCGGCGGCGGAGGCGGCGCCAGCGGGGAATATTAACAGCATCTAAAAAGCAAACATACCATGGATTTACAATTGAAAGGAAAAACAGCGTTCGTGAGCGGCTCCACGCAGGGTATCGGATTTGCCATTGCCAAACAGCTGCTCCAGGAAGGCGCAACCGTAACCATCAACGGGAGAACGGAAGCCCGCGTGGCGGAAGCCGTGGAAAAGCTGAACGGGCAGGTGCCCGGCGCGCCTGTGAACGGAATAGCGGCGGACTTCTCCAAAGCGGAAGACGCGCAAAAACTGATCAAACAATTGCCCGGCGTGGATATACTTGTAAACAACGCGGGCATTTTTGAGCCAAGGGAATTCACGGCCATCACCGACGAAGAATGGCTCCGCTTTTTTGAAGTGAACGTAATGAGCGGCGTAAGGCTCTCCCGCGCTTACTTCCCGGGCATGCTCGAGAAAAACTGGGGACGGATCATTTTCATTTCCAGCGAATCTTCTATCATGATCCCGGAAGAAATGATCCACTACGGCATGACCAAGACCGCGCAGCTGGCCATCAGCCGGGGACTTGCGGAGCTTACCAAAAACACCGGGGTGACAGTGAACACCGTGATGCCCGGCCCTACCAAAAGCGAAGGCGTCGTGGATTTCATCAAACAGGTGGCTGAATCCAAAAACATTACGCCGCAGGAAGCGGAAAAAGATTTCTTCAAAACCATGCGCCCCTCCTCTCTCCTCCAGCGTTTTGCGGATGTGTCGGAGATCGCCAACATGGTAACCTACATTGCCAGCCCGCTCTCCTCCGCCACCAACGGCGCGGCTTTGAGAGTGGAAGGCGGGTTGCTGAAGAGCATTGCATAAGATACCGGCTGTCACAAAACGGGAATGCCTCTCCTTGAAGGGAAAGGCATTCCTTGTATTACAACCTGGAGAAAAAGCTGGTTAGTCTGAATGGGCCATTTATAAAGATATGGCCCGCCTCCCTCACCGCGAATACCCACAATTGGGTATTTATTGCATCCTCCTTATCTTTTCCTTATATTGTCAGTCAAATTTTAAATACGCTTCACGTCATGAAAAGACTTTCAACGATGTTCCTCGTTCTCAGTGCGGTAATGCTTATTTCCGCAGGCCTGCCCAAAAAGAAAAAGGTGATCTTTTTCGGCGATTCCATTACACAGGCAGGCGTAGGCCCCGAAGGCTACATCACCCAGCTGGGCAGGATCCTGCAGGGATCGCATGCGGACCAGTACGAGCTGATCGGCGCCGGCATCGGCGGCAACAAGGTATATGATCTCTACCTGCGGATGGAAGACGATGTGCTGAAAAAGAAGCCGGACGTTGTGGTGATCTACATCGGCGTAAACGATGTATGGCACAAGGCCACCTCGCATACGGGCACGGACCTGGACAAATTCGGCGGCTTCTACCGCGCGCTCATCAAAAAGATACAGGCCAACGGCGCTAAAGTGATCCTTTGCACGCCCGCCGTGATCGGCGAAAAGAAAGACGGCGGCAACGAGCAGGACGCTGAGCTGAACCGCTTTTCCAACAGCATCCGCGCCATCGCGCAGGAAACGAACCTTCCCCTTTGCGATCTCCGCCAGCTGTTCACCGATTTCGATAAAGCCAATAACCCGCAGAATGCGGAAAAAGGCATCCTCACCACCGACGGCGTGCACCTGAACAAAGAAGGGAACGCGCTCGTGGCGAAGTCAATCGGGGAGATACTGGTGAAATTGTGATAATGTTCTTCATGAAAACAGGCGCCTTCAGGAGACTGAAGGCGCCTGTTTTTTTTTGCGGTTATCCAGGAGAGTGATGAGCTAAAAGTATCATTGCAAGGGAACCGTCATTGCCGGGAGTCCCGGGAAATGGGGGGGGCGCGGGGGGGCGGGGGGGGGTGCG
>CBFHAF010000555.1:0-3840 GCA_965653435.1 uncultured Chitinophaga sp. | reverse complement strand
ACTCTTCCACGCGCTTTCCATCAGGCTTCAGTACATTTTTAAGGGCCGGGCGCTGCCGGTGTAGGCTGTCAACAATTTGCCGTACCTTTGACCCTTAATTCCCTGTACGTCTTTGTGAATCTGAAAGTAAATATGTACTTTTAGTGACCTGCGGACGCAGGGATAAGTATTTTTTAAAATAATAAACCAAAATAATATGGCTTGTGCCGGATGTGGTACGGGTGCAGATGGGAAGCCGGCGGGATGCAAGAGTAATGGAGGTTGCAGCAGCGGAGGCTGTAACAGGTTGAATGTTTTCGACTGGCTGTCCAATATTCCCTTGACTGATAGTTTAGCACCATTTGACATCATAGAAGTAAGTTTTAATAACGGTAGTCGCAAAGATTTCTTCAGGAATTCCACCAAACAGCTTTTCGAGAAAGGCGAAATGGTGGCCGTTGAAGGGGTCAGCGGTTTTGACGTGGGCATGGTGAACCTTACCGGGGAACTGGTAAAGCTGCAGATGAAAAAACGCCGGGTGGAAGATACCCCCGAGGTAAAAAAGCTGCTGCGCCGCGCTTCTGCGGAGGATATGAACCGCATGTCCGAAAACAAAAAACGTGAAACCGAAGCGCTTATCAAAGCCCGGGCGATAGCCCGCAGCATAGGCCTGGAAATGAAGCTCGCAGAAGTGGAGATCCAGGCGGACGGACGTAAGGCTACCTTCTTTTACACGGCGGACGACCGCGTGGATTTCCGTGAACTGATCAAGATATATGCCTCCGAATTCAGGGTGAAGGTGGAAATGCGCCAGATAGGCGCCCGCCAGGAAGCCGGGAAAGTGGGCGGTATCGGCAGTTGCGGCCGGGAGCTTTGCTGCTCCACCTGGCTTACGGATTTTAAGTCGGTGAACACCACCGCGGCGCGTTACCAGAACCTCTCTATTAACCAGGCCAAGCTTTCCGGCCAGTGCGGCCGCCTGAAATGCTGCCTCAACTATGAGCTGGATACTTACCTGGACGCCTTGAAGGACTTCCCTGACGACTGCGACATGATCGAAACTGCCAGCGGCAATGCAACCCTGCAAAAACGCGACATTTTCAAGAACCTCATGTGGTATTCCTACGACAACAGCAATAAACAATACCCGCTTACCATCACCCGCGTGAAGGAAATACGCCAGCTGAACAGGCAGGGCGTTAAGCCGGAAGAGCTGAAAGCTGTTGAGGTAGTTACTTCCAAGCCCAATAAGGATGTGGATCTCGGCTTTGCCGACGTTGTAGGCCAGATCAGCCTCCGTTCCCTGGAAAAAGCTTCGCAGAAACGCAAACAGAAATCGAAAGAGAAACATAAAGAGCACCACCAGAAAGACAAGCCCAAAGGCGGCGGCAACCAGCAGCAGCCTGCGCAGTCCGGTGGTGGCCAGCAGGGCCGGCCCCAGAAGGAACAGCGCCCGCAGGGCGACCGCCCCCCGAGGCAGGAACAAAAACCCCGCGGCGACCAGAAACCACGCAATGAGCGGGGTGAACCAAGGGAACCTCGCGGCGACCAGAAACGGGGCGAGCCCCGCGAAGGCGGCCAACCACGCGGTGAAAGAGGCGGAGAGCCCCGCGGCGATCAAAAGCCCCGTGAACAACGCCCGCCCCGCGGCGAGCAGAAACCACGGAACGAGCGGGGTGAACCACGCGAGCCGCGCGAAGGCGGAGGCCAGCGCAACCAGAACCGGAACCGCCCTCCGCGGAAACCGGACAATAAACAACCGGATAACAAACAATAAAACAGTTATTGTTCCGTATATAGTAGAGGCGCTCTTTGCAGCGTCTCTACGTTTTATTATCCCATCATGATCGGATTTCCTCCCCGATACGGCACCACCTACTTCCTTGAAAACCGCAACCCGGCGGAACAGCTTACCATTTTCTGGCTGGCCGTGGAAAAAATGGGCTGGCAAATCAGCGAAGTAACCCCCAACAGCATCACCGCATTCACCAATTTCAGCCTGCGCTCCTGGAACGAACAGGTCAGCATCCGTCTTTCGGCTGAAGAGATCAGCCTGTTCAGCGTTTCAACCGGCGTACAGGTGCTCGATTTCGGGAGGAACCGGCAGAATATCAAACGGCTTTTGAAAACAGTTGCAGCAATTGCAGCTGAAACAAGCGCAGAAACACTGGATGAAATACACCGGGAAAGGCAGCAACGCATCCGCCCGGAAGGCGAAGCCATCCATCTCACCCGCAGCAGGCAGGTGGTGGCCGGTTTCATGCAGGTGTTCAGGCCGGTAAAAGGTTATTACATCACCCCGATACTGATCGTACTGAACGTATTTGTTTTCCTGCTGCTCACCAACAAATGGCTGTTCCCCGCCAGCAGCGGCTGGGCGCCGGACCAGCAGGTGCTGGAACAGGCGGGCGCCAGCTTCAAGCCGCTCACGCTTTTCGGAGAGCCCTGGCGGCTGCTTACTTCGGGTTTCCTGCATGCGGATGTGCTGCATCTTTTCTTTAACATGTACGGCATCATGGTGTCCGGCATTTACCTGGAGCCGCTGCTGGGCCGCTGGCGTTTCCTGCTTGTATATCTCCTGTGCGGCATCATGGCCAGCCTCGCCAGCCTCTGGTGGTATGATATCACCCCCACCCTGGGGGCTTCCGGCGCGGTGTTCGGGCTTTTCGGCTTCATTCTCACCCTTTCCCTGCACCGTTTCCTGGAACCAGGCGAAAGAAAAGCGCTCCTCACCAGCATCGGCCTGTATATCGTGCTAAGCCTTTCCACCATCTTACTCTCTACCAACTTCGACCATGCCTCGCATATCGGCGGCCTGCTCACGGGCATGCTGCTGGCCCAGCTGCTGTACCCCGGCCTGCAAAAGAATGCCGCGCGCAACGTTATTGTACGCAGCACCATACTGGCCGCTACCTTGCTGCTGGCCGTTATTGCAGCGGTGTACCTGCTGCTGCCCCGCGATGTGAATGATTATATGGCCAAGCGCGCCCGGCTGGACGAGAATTACATTCTCGCCTCCGGTGTATACCACGCCCGGAATGATGAGGAAAAAATGAACTGGCTGAAGAATTATGCCATTTATTACATGGATGAGAACCTCCGCATCATGGACGAAATAGACCGCCTCTCGCTGAGCTTTGATTCAAAACAGCAGAACAAGTTGCTGCGCAGGCTCTACAGCACCCGCAAACAGATCTTCACCTGGAACTACCGGACGCTCCACGAAGGCCGCAACAAATACGACACACAGATCATCAAAGCGGTGCATGAGCTGGAAGAAATGCACCGGCAGCTGAATTACTGACCCTACTTTTCGTCCTGGAAATAAAGCTTGTAGTAATTCATATTCCGCTCTTCATCGTAGCCCCGCTCGATCATCTCGCGGTTGCCATGGATGTATACATGGAAGTTTTTGTCCAGCTTGAGGATGCTCTTGAAAAACTTCTGCTGCTTTTTTACAGCGGGGTTGGAGATATCGAATTCATCGGGCACATCCAGCCGGTATTCGTCACGGAAATGCTCGCGGTAGTTGCGGAATGCGTCCACCGCATCCGGATGGCCCAGCACTTCTTCCGCAAATTCATCCATCTGGAACTGCTCTTTTTCCTTGAAATAAGTAGCGGATTTTTTCAGCAGCTCGATCTGGTCCACCCTGTTCATTTCAAACTCTTCAGGTAGCTTCTGCTGGATGAACTGCTGGCAGAGCGTTACCATCGTTTCTGTCTGGTGGTAGCTGTCCGCCTTCCTTTCCACCTGCAGGAACGCGTCTTTCCAGTACACGGCCTCGTTCTTGCTGTTGCTGTCCACGATGCTCACCTTGTAGCCTTCCTCCTGCCCGATGTTGAACACGAGGCAGCCTTT
>CBFHAF010000554.1:0-3857 GCA_965653435.1 uncultured Chitinophaga sp. | reverse complement strand
CATTTCACTGACGATGCGCGCGTGCTCGATTTCATCAATTCAAAAGATATAGACCGGCTGGCGCCCATGGGCACCAGCTGCCCGGATCACTTCCTCCGTACGAAGATCAGCCCGCTGGTGCTGGAACTGGCCCCCGATGCGGACCTCAGCGACACCGCAGCCATAAAAAAATTACTGGCCCCGCAGTTTGAAGCATACCGCGAAATGTATACGGAGTACTACAAAAGCTGCCGCCACCCGAACAGTCCCGCTATGCGCGACGCGAATCCGGTAGTGGTGCTGTACCCCGGCATCGGCATGTTCACTTTTGCGAAAGACAAACAGACCGCGCGCGTGGCGTCCGAGTTCTATATCAATGCCATCAACGTAATGAGGGGAGCAGAAGCCGTTTCCTCCTACACTTCCCTGCCACGGCAGGAAGCATTTAATATTGAATACTGGCTGCTCGAAGAAGCAAAGCTCCAGCGCATGCCCAAGCCCAAAGCCCTGAGCGGCCGCGTGGCCCTGGTAACGGGCAGCGCGGGCGGCATCGGCAAGGCCATTGCCATGAAGTTCGCTGCGGAAGGCGCCGTGGTGCTGATCAACGACAACGACGAAGAACGGCTTGCTACTGCGCGCGAAACGTTCTCCAAAAATTTCGGGAAAGACGTGTTTGCCGCCGAAGTGCTGGACGTTACCAGCGAAGCGTCCGTGCGCCGCGCGTTCAATACCGCGTTGCTGGCGTTCGGCGGGGTAGACATCGTGGTGAACTGCGCTGGCCTGTCTATTTCCAAACCGCTGGAAGAACATACAGAAGCCGACTGGGACCTGTTGTACGATGTGCTGGTGAAAGGCCAGTTCCTCATCACCCGCGAAGGCGCGGGCATCATGCGCAAGCAGGGCTTTGGCGGCGACGTGCTTAATATCGTCAGCAAAAACGCGCTCGTTTCCGGGCCGAACAATGCCGCATACGGCTCCGCCAAGGCAGCACAGCTGCACCTTAGCCGGCTGAATGCCGCTGAGCTGGGAAAAGATCATATCCGCGTGAATACCGTCAACCCCGACGCCGTGATCTCCGACAGCAAGATATGGGCCGGCGCATGGGCGGAAGGCCGTGCGAAAGCATATGGCGTGAAGGTGGAAGACCTGCCCGCATATTATGCCAGCCGCACGCTGCTCAACGAGATCATTGTGCCGGAGGATATTGCCAACGCCTGCTTCGTGTTCGTTGGCGGATTGCTGAACAAGGCCACGGGCAACGTGTTGAACATAGACGGCGGCGTGACGATGGCATTTGTCAGGTAAGATGGTTTAAGATACGGTCCATGGAGAGAATCCCCGTCATAGCAATTTTCGACATCGGGAAGACGAACAAAAAACTGTTCCTCTTCGACGAACAATACCGCATCGTGTTCGAGGAAAGCGCGCGGCTGGAAGAAACGACAGACGAAGACGGTGACCCTTGCGAAGACCTTCCGCTGCTGAGCCGTTTCGTGCAGGATATGATGGCGAAAGCGTTGGCCCATGAAGCATTCCTGATCAAAGCCGTCAACTTCTCCGCTTACGGCGCCAGCATGGTGTACATAGACGAAGCGGGCCGGCCCCTCACGCCCTTGTACAACTACCTGAAACCTTACCCCGCGTTTTTGCGCATTGGTTTTTACGAACAATACGGCGGGGAAACCGCCTTTTCCCTCGAATCGGCCTCGCCCGTGCTGGGCAGCCTGAATTCGGGCATGCAGCTGTACCGCCTCAGGCACCAGCATCCTGCGCTGTTCCGGAAAATGAAATATGCCCTGCACCTGCCGCAATACATGAGTTTCCTGCTTACCGGCGTAGCCTGTTCAGACATCACCAGCATCGGCTGCCACACGAACCTCTGGGATTTCCGGCGGCAGCAATACCACGCCTGGACGGAGGCTGAAAATGTGCGCAGCAAGCTGGCACCCATTCACCGGCACGACAAAGTACACCAGGGCACATACCTCACCGGCCCGGGCCTGCACGACAGCTCCGCGGCGATGATACCCTACCAGCTTCAATTCCGCGAGCCTTTCCTGCTAATTTCCACCGGCACCTGGTGCATCAGCCTCAACCCTTTCAACAACACGCCGCTGACGGCCGACGAGCTGCAGCAGGACTGCCTTTGTTATCTTTCCTTCCAGGGCAAGCCCATCAAGGCGTCCCGCCTGTTTGCAGGACGCGAGCATGAATTGCAGGTAGCGCGCATGGCGGCCCATTTTTCCAGGAAAGAAGCGGATTTTCATACCATGGCCTTCGATCCGGAACTGGCACAGCGCCTGCAGGCGGAGTACCCCGATGCGGAATTCAGTTCCGGGCAGGACCTCTCCGTTTTCAACACCGCCGAAGAAGCTTATCACCAGCTGATGATCCATCTTATTGCGCAGCAGCGGCATGCATCAGGCCTGGTGCTGCAGGGCGGTAAAGTGAAGAATATTTTCGTGGATGGCGGCTTCAGCAAAAATTCATTGTACATGAACCTGCTGGCCGCGGCTTTCCCTGACATGGAAGTATATGCGGCGGACGTAGCCCAGGCCTCCGCTATCGGTGCGGCCATGGCCATTCATGCCTGCTGGAACAAACAGCCCCTGCCGGACAACCTGGTGACCCTCACGAGATATGCCGGCGTCATCTCACTTCCGTAAAATTTAAGCTGCAAAATTATTCGGCCTTCAAACGGTCCACAGGATTGGCGATGGCTGCTTTCACAGACTGGAAGCCGATGGTAACCAATGCGATCAGTATCACCAGCGATCCCGCCACCGCGAAGATCCACCAGCTGAATGGAGCCTGGTAGGCAAAATCCTGCAGCCACCGCTTCATGCCCCACCAGGCGATAGGCGATGCCAGGAAAATAGCAATGAATACCAGTTTCAGGAAATCGGCCGAGATAAGGGAAGTTACCTGCAAGGAAGAAGCCCCCAGCACCTTGCGTATGCTGATCTCTTTGCCGCGCTGCTCCGCCATGTAAGCGGAAAGAGCGAAAAGCCCCAGGCAGGCGATAACAATGGCCAGCACCGAAAAACTTGTGAAGATATAGCCAGTCCGCTGCACGTCCGCATACATCCGAGCAAAACTCTCGTCCAGGAAAGTATACCTGAAAGGCTGCTGCGGGGCGAGGTTTTTCCATATGCCGCCCACGGCTCCGATCAGCCCGGTCATATCCGTGGTTTTTACTTTTACGGATACCATCGAAGGACTGCTGCCCAATGCCATACAAAGCCCTTCTATGTTCCTGCGCATCGATTCAAAATTAAAATCCCCTACAACGCCCACTACCTGGAAAACTCCGCCGCTGTTGGTGATGCGCTTGCCTATGGGATCCTCATCACCGGGAAAAAGTTCCCTGGCAAGGGTTTGGTTAATTATAACCGCCTGTGAATCCGTTGGCATGGCCGCAGAAAAATCCCTGCCTGCAACGATCCGCATGCCCATCGTTTTGATATAGTCGTGATCGATCCTCCAGAACTGCCCGGACACGGCTTCCTCCTCCCGCATTTTCCCTTCCTTCCAAAAGCTGTTCCCGTTCCGGTGCGTACCGGCAACAGGCAGGTAGTCGCTCACGGAAACACTTTCCACATGCGGCAATTGCTGCAACCTTTGTTTGAACGCGTTTACCTGTCCGCCCAGCGTATTAGCGCCTTGTATCAATAACACCTGCTCTTTATCGAAACCCGGTTTCCGGTTGAGGATATAATCCATTTGGCGGTAAATGACGATAGTGCCGATGATGAGGATAACAGACGCAGTGAACTGAAAAACGACCAGGGTGCTTCTCAGCCCCGTATTCCTCGTTCCGCTGCTCAACCGCCCTTTCAATACAGTAACCGGCTGGAAAGAAGAAAGATAAAAAGCCG
>CBFHAF010000553.1:0-3859 GCA_965653435.1 uncultured Chitinophaga sp. | reverse complement strand
CAGGGAAGGTGCGGCCTGCACGCCCAGCATCCAGCGCCAGGGAGAATCGCCTTCCTGCCCGATCAGGTAGTTGGAAAGGTAGGAGACGAGGATGCCGAATACGATATTGAACTGGAAGAGCGCTACCAGCTTGCCTCTCGAAGCCGCCGGCGAGATCTCCGATATGTACACCGGCGCCGTTACGGAAGAAGCACCCACGCCGATGCCGCCAAGGAAGCGGAATACCAGGAAAACGTACCAGTTGGTGGCCAGCGCCGTGCCAAGGGAAGAAAAGAGGTATAAGACCGCTATAATGACCAAAGTATTCTTCCTGCCAAGCCGTTCAGAAGGAATGCTGCCGAGCATGGAACCGATGATCGTGCCGATCAGCGCGATCGAGACGGTAAGCCCGTGCTCAAACCCGTCGAGATGCCAATATTGCTGGATGGATTGCTCTGCACCGGAAATGACCGCCGTATCAAAGCCAAAAAGAAAACCGCCAAGGGCTACCGTAATACTCCAGAGGAAAACTTTGTTTTTCATATATCGGGTGGAATTTTACCCAACTTACGGGTGTTCCTGCCGGAAGACGTGAATACCTGTTTCAATCACTTTTAAAATAGTACCATGTTGAGGTTTTTTTAATGGAGTGTGAATTAGACCGGTAAATAGGTTGATTTTTCGTAATTCAAATAGAGTTTTAGATTTTGTACAGGGGATTTTAGATCCGGGATCATTTTGGGGGATAATTGGCGGGGATGCCGGCTCACAGTTGAAAGAAAAATTTTACATTGGATCATGTTTCGGTTCCTCGTTATACTGATCTTTCTCGCCGGTTGCCGGCCATCGCCCGAACAGCGGCATTTCAGGATAGGGTTTTCACAATGCGGAGAGGCGGACCACTGGCGGAAGTCCATGCTGGCGGAAATGCAGCGGGAGCTTTCTTTTCATCCGGGCATAGCGCTGATCTACAAGCAGGCGGACGATAACAGCCAGCTGCAGGTGCAGCAGGTGCGGGAATTGCTGGCGGAGGGGATAGACCTGCTGATCATTTCCCCGAACGAGGCAAAGCCGCTCACCCCCGTGGTGGAGGAGGTCTTTAATAAGGGTATCCCGGTGATCGTAGTGGACCGGAAGATCGCCTCTACCAGCTACACCAATTACATTGGCGCGGATAATTACGAGATCGGCAGGATCGCCGGAGAATACGTAGCGGCTTTGCTGAAGGGGAAAGGAAAAGTGATCGAGGTGGTCGGGCTGCCGGCTTCTTCCCCGGCAATAGAGCGGAAGCGCGGGTTCCAGGACGGGATCGGCAAACATCCCGGCATTCATATGCTGCAACAGGTGCATGGGGACTGGGTACAGCATAAATCAGAGGCAGCGCTGGACAGCATTGGCAGCTACCTGCCGCAGGCGGACCTTGTATTCGCCCATAACGACGTAATGGCCATGGGTGCGCGGGAAGCCTGCATCAGGGCGGGCGCGCGGAACACGAAGATCATCGGTGTGGATGCGCTGCCGGGGAAAGGCGCCGGCCTGGAAATGGTGTCCGCCAAAGTGCTGGATGCTTCGCTGCTTTACCCAACCGGCGGAACGGAAGCTATCCGCAACGCCCTCAGCATATTGAACAAAACGGCCCTGCCGAAAGAAACTTTCCTGCAAACGCTGGTGGTAGACTCCACGAACGTGCGGATGATGCAGCTTCAAACCGATAAGATCCTCAACCAGCAAAAGGACATCGAGCTGCAGCAGGGTATGATCGCGGAGCAGCTTCGCGTCTATAAAAGCCAGCGCACCATGTTGTACGTGCTGGGCATCACGCTCGGCGCGGCCGTCATCTTCGCGGGGCTGCTCTGGTATTCACGCAACCTCAATAAGCAGATCAACCGCAAGCTGGCCTTGCAGAACGAAGAGATCAGCCGGCAAAGCAGGCAACTGATGGAAATGAGCGAAGCGGCGGCCCAGGCCAACGAAGCCCGCATTACTTTCTTCACCAACATCTCCCATGAAATACGGACCCCGCTTACATTGATCCTAGGGCCGCTTGACGAGATGATGCAGCATTCAAGGCTCCAGGGCGGCGACCGGCAGCAGCTGTCGCTCGTAAGGAAGAACGCCAGCCGCCTGCTGCACCTGGTGAACCAGCTGATGGACTTCAGGAAGCTTGAATTCAATAAAATGCAGGTCCGCGCTTCGGAGAACGACCTCGTGCTTTTTTGCCACGAGATCGTGGAGATCTTCCAGCAGACCGCCCGCCAGCGGGGGATAGACTGCCGGCTGGTAACCTCCGAGCGGAACCTGCCCGTGTGGATGGATACCGGCATGATGGATAAAGTGCTGTTCAATCTTATGTCCAATGCATTTAAGTTCACGCCCGACCAGGGAGCGGTGCTCATCAAGCTGGAAAAGCGCGGCGAAGATGCGGTGATACAGGTGCAGGATACCGGTATCGGCATGTCTGCCGAAGTGATGCAGCATGCCTTCGATATTTTTTACCAGGGCGATGTAGACAATCACAAAGGCTCCGGCCTGGGGCTGGCGCTTTGCAAGGAGCTGGTGCAGCTGCATCACGGCACGATCACCGCCAGCAGCGGGAAGAACAGGGGCACGATCTTCACCGTGTCTATACCGCTGGGCAACCGGCATTTTGAACCGGCGGAACTGAGCGGGGCCTCCGGCAGGGAAGAGCCGCAGTTTTACACCGCAGACTTGCTGCCGGTGGCGGACGAGCCCGGTGGGCAGGCGAAACAGGACAAGCGGTTCGTGATCCTGCTGGTGGAAGACAACCCGGAGCTGCGGGGATTCATCAAACACCGCCTGTCTGAAGACTACGAAGTACTGGAAGCTGAAAACGGCCAGCAGGGCCTGCAGATGGCTTTCGAATATTTGCCCGACGGGATCATCTGCGATGTGATGATGCCGGTGAAAGACGGGCATGCGCTGCTGAAGGAAGTGAAGGCGGATGTAAGGACCGCGCACATCCCGGTTGTATTGCTGACGGCGAGGGTAACGCCGGACCAGCAGGTGGAAGGCTTGCAGAACAAAGCGGACGCCTATATCCTCAAGCCATTCGATTTTAAAATATTGCAGCATACGCTCACCAGTTTGCTGGCCAACCGCAGCCATATAAAAGAGCATTTCACGGCAGACATCCCGGCCGGCCTGAGAAATACGGCTTCCCGCAGGTCAGACCTCCGTTTCGTTTCCGAGTTCACCTCCATCGTGGAAAATAACCTCGGCAATGAAGAATTCTCCATCGAAGACATCTACCGGCAGATGAATATTTCAAAAGTGCAGCTGTACCGGAAAGTAAAGGCGCTGATGGGCACTAACGTCAATGAATATATTTTAAATGCGCGTTTGCAGAAAGCGCGTTATTTCCTGCAGCACCAGGAGTATTCCGTGGCCGAAGTGGCGTACAAGACGGGCTTTTCGTCGCCCGCTTATTTCTCCACTGTGTTCAAGAGCAAGCTTGGTATTTCACCCACAGCGTTCAAGGGAAAAAATAAAGGCTGACCTTGTTAAAAGATCAGCCTCTACTATAAAAGTGCGATGCCTTATGCGTTGCGGTTGATGCAGTTCAGATCGGTGAACGCTTCTTCCAGGCGGCTCACGAAGGTTTCTTCGCCTTTGCGCAGCCAAACGCGGGGATCGTAGTATTTTTTATTGGGTTTATCCGCTCCTTCAGGGTTGCCCAGCTGAGCCTGCAGGTATGCTTCTTTGGATTTGTAATAACCCAGCACGCCTTCCCAGAAAGCCCATTGCATGTCGGTATCGATGTTCATTTTGATCACGCCGTAGCCGAGGGTTTCGTTGATCTGGTGTTTGGGAGAGCCGGAACCGCCGTGGAACACGTAGTAAACGGGTTTGGTGCCGGTAT
>CBFHAF010000552.1:0-3870 GCA_965653435.1 uncultured Chitinophaga sp. | reverse complement strand
AATTGTACCGTAGTCATATCGTCAAGTAATAATAGTTGGAATCAATTGCAAGTTAGGACAGTATAGGTAATTTCTATAAAAAGAATTACGAACGGGTATGAGCCGTTCGTAATTCCGTTTGGGGCGTACAATGGAATATTTTTAGAATATCCTGTACCTGTATTTGATCTTGTCTACATTCAGCGTCAGCTCCCGCATGTTGATGGAGGCCTGTATCTCTTTCACGGCGTCATCTTTCAGCGCGCGGAACTCTGCCTGCTTGGCTTCCACGATGGGCCTTTCCGCCAGGGCATTATCCTGTGCCAGGCGCAGGGAATGGTTCACCTTGGTGTAGTAGGAATCCAGGAGGCTGAAATATTCGTTATAAAGGTTCTCGAAACGTTTGGTCTGCAGCACAAGGTCTTCCAGCTGGTTGTTGGCTTCCTTGAGGTTCGGGTTGTCCCGCAGCAGCGCTTCGTAATTGATCTTGTTGTTCTTCGTGTACTGCGTTTCCAGCTTCTGGAAAAAGTCGATCACCTTGTCTTTCCTGAAATCGATGAAATACTCGTTCAGCGACTCCGCGATGGTTTTATTGCCGCGCGCGGGCAGGGGCATTTTCAGCACGTTGGAAGTGAAGGCCAGGTGGTCGTACATATTGTCCTGCAGCAGGGAAAGCTGGTCTTTGTTAAAGTTCAGCCCGAATTCGAATTTCTGGTTCGCATCGTTGAGCGCAGTGTAGTAGATCACGTACTTATTCAGCTCTTTCTCGAATTCCTGGAGCAGCTTGTGGTTGATGGCCTTATTGCTTTGGCTGACGCTGTGCAGGAAGTTCATCACCGAGCTGGCAATGGCCAGCGGCGGCGTGAGGGAGGTGAAGCTTTTGAATATCGGGCTGTTGATGATGGATTTGGTGGACTCCACCAGCTTGGTGTTCCGCTCGTTCTTGTCCGATTTCCCTTTCAGGATGATCTTTTCCACCAGTTCCACCACGCGGTCGCTGAGGGAAAAGCCGAGCTCCTTGCTCTCCGGGTTGTTAAGTGAAGTGATGAATACGTCCAGGTTGCTGGTGGTGGTCCTGGACTTAAGGTCTATTATCTTTTTGTTAAGGAGATAGTAGGTTTCGGATGCCTGGATCAGGTTGTTCTTGATCAGGTCGTATTTGGTGATGTTGTCTAATTCCCTGCCGAGCGAGAGTTGTTCGATGGCTTTGGCGTTCTGCTTATCACTGTCTGCCACCCGTTGAAGATCGTCCATGATCTTCTTGATAGTGGTGTCTGCAGTTCGCACCGGTGGCGGTTTCACCTCCGGATCCTGCGCTGCGGCAGTCATGGTCACAAATCCCGTCAACAACAGTGGCATCATCCATCTGATTAGCTTGAGCATGCTTGAATGTCCTTTTTTATGTTAAGAAAACCTTAAAGAAAATATAATGCCAAAAATTCTCCAAGGGACAAAGATAACATTTTTATCTACTGCATAACCCAAAGGGCTATAAAAGCAACGAAACGTATTAGGAGTATTTTTATACCTTTGCCGCTCAAAGACCCTATATTCATGCTGAACAACAAAAAGGTGGTCGTAGTACTGCCTGCCTACAACGCAGCAAGGACGCTGGAAAAAACCTATTTGGAAATACCTGTGGATGTAGTGGATGAAGTGGTGTTGGTAGACGATTGCAGCAAGGACGATACGGTAGAAGTGGCCCACAGGCTGGGCATCCGCCACATCATCCGCCACGATGCCAACAAAGGCTACGGGGGCAATCAGAAATCCTGTTACAACAAGGCCCTTGAGCTGGGAGCGGATATTGTGATCATGGTGCATCCTGATTATCAATATACGCCCAGGCTGATCACGGCCATGTGCAGTATTATTGCAAATGAGGTATACCCGGCGGTGTTCGGTTCCAGGATCCTGGGCAACGGGGCTTTGAAGGGCGGCATGCCGGTGTATAAATATTTTTTTAACCGCATGCTTACTTTGTTCCAGAATATATTGCTGGGGCAGAAGCTGAGCGAATACCATACGGGTTACCGGGCATTTTCCGCGGAAGTGCTGAAGGATATCAGGTATATGGCGAACGATGATGATTTTATTTTCGATAATGAAATGATCAGCCAGGTGTTTATGAAAGGGTATGAGATCGGGGAGGTGACCTGCCCGACCAAATATTTCGAAGAAGCATCCAGCATCAACTTTGCGCGCAGCAGCAAGTACGGCCTGGGAGTGCTCCGGGTTTCGGTACAGCACCGCATGCATAAATGGGGATTAATAAAGGCTAAAATCTATTAAATAGTGAGTGTAAGGCACCAGGCGGAATTGGCAAAAAAATATATCCGTTATTATTTTTCGGCGGGCAACCGGCACAGCGTGCATTCCCCCTTCGTATACACGCTGGTGGAAGAAGTATTGAACAAACGCGGGCCGCTTGCGGCGTACGAACCGGTTGAAACGCTGCGGGCCAACCTCCTGAAAAGCAGCGGGGAGCTGAACGTAACTGACCTGGGAGCGGGCTCGCTGATGGGCGCCACCAACGTCCGGAAAATAAAGGATATCGTCAAACACGCCGCCAAGCCCCCGAAGTTCGGCCAGCTGTTCTACCGGCTGGTACAGTATTTAAAAGCCGGCACCGTACTGGAGCTGGGCACATCCATGGGCCTTTCCACGGCATACATGGCCTCGGCGGGCGCCACCGTTCACACCATCGAAGGCTGCCCGAATATCGCGGCCCGCGCAGCGCAGAATTTCAGGGAATTAGGCTTGCAGAACATCCGTCAGTATGTCGGTAATTTCGATACGGAGCTGTCCAAAGTGCTGCAGCAGATCCCTTCCCCCGATATTGTGTACATAGACGGCAACCACCGCGAAACCCCCACGGTACAATATTTCCTGGAATGCCTCCCTTACCTGAAACCCAGCTCTCTCCTCATTTTCGACGATATTCACTGGACGGAAGGCATGGAGCGCGCCTGGGAAACCATTAAAGCGCACCCGGCCGTTACTACTTCCATAGACCTGTTTTTTATCGGGCTGGTGTTTATCAGTCCTGATTTTAAGGAGAAGCAGGCGTTTGAGCTGAAGTTCTGAACATTCCTGTTGATCATTCAAATGGGTTATGAATACATCGAAATGGCAACTTCTGTTTTTCCTTACCTTTGCTTGTAAAAGCGTGGAAATACGCCATGCGCAGCAGCCGGTGAAATTCCCGGCCGAAGAAATACCACGCATTGCTGCAGTCAGTTTCGATAACGGCCTCGTTGTACACTGGGACAATGTCAGGCATAACTTCGCTGAAGACTCCATGTACCGTTATGCTGTCGTTCATTTTAAGGAGAGCAGGGATTACCTGGTGGATCATATTTCCGATACCACGGCTACCTGGGCGGTGGATTGCAGAAATGCAAACCGGCTGATGAAAGGGGACATCGCTTTTGCTTTGATAAGCAGCATAGAGCCTCTTCCTTATTTTGAGGTTTTGCAAACGCAGTTAGATGTTTATGATAAGGATTGCCCGTACCCTGTTTCGCTTTTTGATATCATAAATAAAAAAAGAGAGGTTTCAGAGGAAAGGGTGAGGCGGTATCTCAGAGCGAAAATCAGTAATGAACAAAAACAGTGATCGTACTATAAAAAAACTCCGGCCCCCAAAAGGGTCGGAGTTCACTTCACAATCTCATCTTCCCTGCGCCGGCATTACCCGGATCAGGTTCTAAAGGTTTAATCTCAGGCAACAAGTTGCCACCCTTAGTGAGAATCGTTTAGTTATTTTAATTATTTCAGCTTTTCCTGTTCTTTCTTGATAATATCCAGGTTCTTGCGCAACTCAGGTAATGTTTTACCGAACCAAGCCATCACTTACGTGTCGTTAGCGTTTGCGGCAGTTTTGTAAAA
>CBFHAF010000551.1:0-3884 GCA_965653435.1 uncultured Chitinophaga sp. | reverse complement strand
CTGGCATTGGATGAAGGCGTGGAAGAACTGACGCTTGGGAGTTTCTTCGGCGGCAGCGGCGTTTCGCAGCGTGTGAAAGTGGGAGAGAACTACGGAACGATCTATGGAAAGGATTACACGTACCTGAACGGCAAACGGGTAGTGAAAAGAGCTGTAAACCCTGAAACCGGCGAAGAGCTGTATTATAATGTGAACGGTACCCGGTACGTGGCCGGCACGCAATGGGTGCTTACCGGCAGCGAAGTGGCCATCGGCAACTCGCAGCCCTTCCTCACCGGCGGCATCGCCAATACGTTCCGTTACAAATCCCTCAGCCTGTATGTAATGGCAGACGGCAAGTTCGGCGGCGACACGTACTTCGGCACCTATGCCGCGGCAATGGGCAACGGCCTCCTGAACGAAACGCTGAAAGAACGAGACGGCGGCGGTCTTCCCTACATTTACCCGGACGGTACAACGGGCAATACCGGCGTGATATTCGACGGCGTATTCGTAGACGGCAAGCCTAATACCGACGTAGTGGGCTATCACTGGAAATACCTCGGCACCTACACGTCCTGGAACCATATCGGCGTGCCGCGCTCGGCATCTGTTTTTGAGAACACCTGGATGAAACTGCGCGAAGTGGCGCTTACCTACCAGCTTCCGCAGGACCTGGTGCGCAAAACGAAGATCTTCCAGAACCTGAGCCTGTCGCTGATCGGCCGCGACCTGTTCTACATCTTCACCACGATCCCCAAAGGCCTGAACCCTGAAGGGGTGAACGGTATCGGGAACATGCAGGGCATTGAATATTCTTCCATGCCGCGCATCCGCTCATTTGGCTTCACCGTAAAAGCTGCTCTCTAACTTTAAAAGGACCGACAATGAAAAAAGTACCTAACATATTATATACGTCTCTTGTTTGCGGCATTTTGTTGAGCACAGCCGCCTGCAGGAAGGATTTTGACGAGATCAACCGGCCATACAAAGACGCTGTGGAAGAAACCGCTTCCATACCCGGTTTGTACAATGGCCTGGTGTCGTCGCTCGGGAAGTATGGGAACGATGTTCTGAGCGTGGGCGTGCTGTACCCTACCGCCAACCAGCAGGCCTTTCAGAATGTAGCCACTCCCTTCGTAAATTATGCCGGCGGCTTCTGGAGCCAGTATTACCCGGATCTGAATACCTATCGCGCGCTGTTGAAAAAGATCTCGGAGCAAAACGATCCGGCTTCTTTTAACAACGTCAAATATATGGCCACCATATTGCTGGCGTCAAAAACGCTGCGCATGCTCGATTATTACGGCGATATTCCTTACAGCCAGGCCTCAAAGGCCAGTGAAGGAAGTGCCCATTACAGGCCGGCATACGATGCCGCACCGGATGTGTACAAAAGCGTGCTGGATGACCTGAAACAAGCGGTGGACGGCCTTTCGGCCGATCCATCGCAGGTGAGCATCGGCTCTTCGGAAAGTTACCTGGGCGGTGATCTGGCTGCCTGGAGAAAGTTCGGGAATGCTTTACGGCTGCGTTACGCAGTAAGGCTTTACAACAAAGAGAACGCCCTGGCCTCCGCGATCATCGCCGAAATTATCAACGGCAACAAGCCCCTGCCGAACAACCAGCAGGCCGGGGAGATGCATAAAAACAACTTCGGCTTCTGGCCCAGCCTGATAAGCGCTACCACTACCATTGAATCGCTGGCCAGCAAATGGGATTCCTTTCATGAGCTGTCTATTTCCAATATCAGGATGAGCAGCAATGTATGGAACCAGATGTCGTCCACCAACGCCACTAACGGCTCCGGCATCTTTGATCCCCGCTGTTTCGTGTTTTTCCAGACGAACGACGCGAATCTCTGGGTGCCGCAACCGCAGGACGGTTCACAAACTGAAGGAGGTACGCCTTACAGGAGCGAAACGGATGTGCGCAGGCCTTTCGGCACAGATCCTACCAATAAGTTTGCGAGCTTTAACTACTTCATCGCTTACGACCGGAAATATTACCCGATACTCGTGATCACGGAAGCAGACGTACATTTTCTGCTGGCCGAGATCTACCAGCGCGGCATGGGCGTGGCGAAAGACATTGTAAAAGCGAAAGCTGAGTACGAGGCCGGCGTCAGGGCATCCGTCGCGTTCTGGTACGACTATGTGCTGGAGTCTCCCGTTTGGCTCACGAAGCCCGCCCCGCCAACAGCCTTGCAGATAACGGCCATGCTCGCCAATCCTAAAGTGCTGTACAATGGCGCCAACGATGCCGACGCGCTGAGGAAGATCGCCACACAGGCCTGGCTGGCCACGATGTTCCAGCCATGGGAAGCATGGGCGATTGCCCGCAGAACGCAGCTCACGCCCCGCGACCCCGGGCTGCCGGCCCCGGCCATCAACCGCATGCCTTACCCGGATGATGAGAATACAAATAACCACGATAACTGGCAGAAAGCGTCAGGCGGTAAATCACCTACGGACCAGGTAGCCGTGAAAGTATATTGGATGCAGTAACTGCATGCGATCAAACCCTGTGTGTGCGTTCCCGTCCATTGTGGCGGGAACGCTTATTTGTATGATTTATCCGTAACTTTAGGTAACCCCCAAAATCCTGCGGATATGAAAAAACAATCCCCGCACACACCGGCGCCTGTACAACGGCAACCAGGCCGTAATTTTTTTACGCCGGCCGTTCACCCGAATTCTGAAAGCGGTATTTCCGCCAAAAGCGGAGGCTATGCTTTGCCCGCAAATACGCGCGGCGAAATGGAGCACCACTTTGGCAGCGACTTTAGCCATGTGCGCGTACATACGGACGACCGCGCGGTGGAAATGAACCGCAGCCTCGGCGCGCATGCTTTCACTCACGGCAATGATATTTATTTCAACAAAGGCCGCTACGACCCGTCCGGCGGCAATGGCAAACGAATCCTGGCGCATGAGCTCACGCACGTGGTGCAGCAGCGGAGCAAGGGGCCGTCCATTCAATGCCTCCGCGTTACCAACGGCGAATACGGGAAGGCGCTGGAAGAGTATACCAAGATCCACAATGTGCCCGATAAGCTGATCCGCCTGCTGGCAGGGTCCGCCGAATTTATGAAAGTGGCTGCCCAGCTGGACAGGCATTATGTTTGGCGCAGCACCAGCTTCAAATGGGAAAAAGCCAACCAGGAAGCGCTGGAATATGATGCTTCGCACCGCATCACGAATAAATCGGCCCCTTTCAAAGGGAAAAAAGAACTGATGGTAGTAGGCGGAGGCCCCGGCGCGGTATTTGAGCCGGTAGAAGCGCCCACCAACACAGTATCCGGCGATGCGATCGTGATCAATTCCACCAGCGACGAAGAATTTATCCGCCAGGCCGTGCACGAATCCATTCATGCGCGCAACCATATCGTTGGCGGCGGCGGAACGGCGCCTGCTACGCTGGCAGATCATATAGCAGCGGGCTTAAAAGAAGAGACCACCACGAGGGCACAGGAAGAAAAGATCATCTCAGGCATCGCGAAAGCCAAACCCTCCATGAATTTTGGCCCCGCGGCTTCCACCGATCCCGATGTGGTGAAAAAAGAATATTCACCCGGCCTGGGCATGACCTACATCGAAAACCTCTTTTTCACCTGGCGGTTGCAGGAAGCGAAGAAAAAAGACCGCATCGATGACGAAAAGGCGGAAAAGATCTGGGAAAAGGTAAAGGCGGGCAACACGTTCCAGTTCCAGGAATTTGTGGCACCCAGCGGGCTGATAGAGCTGTCGGACTATGCGCAGGTAGCCGCGGATTATCTAAAGGTACAAAAGGAATGGGCGGAGCTGATGGAGAAAAGAAGGGGCGATCCCAATCTCGCCGCTTTCCAGGATGCTATGCTGAAAGATCATGCAAAACGGTTCTTCGAAAAAAGAGTGACCTTATAG
>CBFHAF010000550.1:0-3891 GCA_965653435.1 uncultured Chitinophaga sp. | reverse complement strand
TCCCCTTTCCCCGCCATACTTTTCACGGGTAATATTTTGTTCGTACGAAAATTTTCCTACCTTTAATGCATGAAGAAGCAGAAACAAGAAATGAATCCCGAGCCCACCCGCTCCGAACTGGAGATCTTACAGGTGCTCTGGCAGCTGGGGCCTTCCACCGTCAGAACGGTGAACGATGTGCTGAATGAACAAAAGCGGGAAGAGCAGTATACTTCCACCCTCAAGCTTATGCAGATCATGGTGGATAAAAAACTGCTTAACCGCGACGAAAGCCAGATGAAACATATTTACAGTCCCGCCGTAGAGGAAAGCTCTACCAAAGGCCACCTGCTGGACAGGTTTGTGGACACGATGTTCAACGGCTCGGCCAGCAGCCTCATGATGCAGCTGCTGGGCAATAAAAAGACCTCCAAAAAAGAACTGGACGCAATCAGGGAGCTCCTGAAAAAAATGGAAAAATAAAATTTCTGTTATGCCTGTTACCGCATGGTTTCCCGACGACATCCTGCAGGCCATCTGCCGCACCTTCCTGCACTCCCTCTGGCAGGGCATTCCCGCCGCATTGCTGGCCGGCTTTGTGCTGCTGCTCACCAAACGCTCGGGGGCCAGCCTCCGCTATAACCTGCTGGGCGCCGTGCTGCTGCTGTTCCTGGCGGGAACAGGCCTTACCTTTTACCTGGAAATGCAGGCGGCCTCCCCTTCCCCGGTACAGCCAACAGCTGCCATAGCGGTTTCCGGCGCACCATACGCACAGGCTCCGCAGCCGGACCTGCTAACGCGTTTCCTGCAGTTCACCGATGCGCATTCAGGGCAGATCATGATGGCCTGGGCCCTGGTGTTCCTGCTGAAATGTGTCAGGCTCGGGGCCGGCTTCTACCACATTTTCCGCATCCGCCATTCCAATACCATTCAACCGCCCGTGGAATGGGCCGGGAAACTCAAACAACTGGCCCTTTCCATCGGCATCCATGCGCCCGTAAAACTAATGGAATCCGCCAGGGTACAAATGCCCTTTACCGTCGGCTGGCTGAAACCCTGCATTTACGTGCCTGCGGGCCTGCTGGCGCAGCTGCCGGCAGACCAGCTGGAGGCTATCCTGCTGCATGAGCTGGCGCACATCCGCCGCCGTGATTATCTCGTAAACATCCTGCAGCGCTTCGCGGAGATCATCTTCTTCTTTAACCCCGCCCTGCTGTGGATCTCCGCCTGCATCCGCGAGGAAAGGGAAGCCTGCTGCGACGACATTGCCGTTGCCCATACCCCCCGACAGGCCAGCTACCTGGAAGCCCTCGTTGCTTTCGAAAACGCCGGGCAGCGCGTTCAGCTGGGCATGGCCCTGGGCCAGACGAAATTCTACCTGCTGGACAGGGTGAAACGCATCCTCACCAACGAAAACAAAAAATTGACCATCATGGAAAAAGGCATTCTCCTCCTCGGCCTCGCCGGCATCACCGTATTCGGTTTTGTGCCGGCAGGGGAACAACCCGCGCCGAAAGCACAGCTGGAAATAGTGAAAGACACTACCGTGAAGCCCTTCAAAACCGTCAAACTGAAAAAGGATACGCTGCATCCTAAAAAAATGCACTTCCGGGCAGACTCTTTGAAGTACAAGCTGAAAACAAAACATAAGGACAGCCTTCATACATTCCGCGGCAACGACTCTTCCTATTACAAGGTCTATCTCAAAACGTACAGTGCCAACAGGAAACACGACAGCGCGCTCGTATACAAGCTTTACAGCCTGGCGCAGGACTCTTCCCGGTTGAAACCCATGAAAGGGAAGCTGTATGCAATGATGGACAGCTCTTACAGGATGCACCTGGCCACAGACAGCACCTACCAAAAACAAGTGCAGGTGTATCACCTCAACGCCCCGAAATTCCGTGATTCCGCATACGTGCTCGTCCGGGATAACAAAATGAAGACCGCCAGGCTGCAGAAAATGCATTACGACAGCATCCACCTTCAATATAAGCTGCACCGGTTGGACAGCTCGCTGAAACAACATAAATTCAAGCGCCTTCCCGATTCTTCCATAAGGAAATTCAAACAAAAGACCGCGCCGCAGAAAATAGAAGGAGTTGATCAACCAACTGCTTACCGTACGCTGAAAAGCCCCCGGCCTGAATTTTCGGAGGTAACCGCCAATAACAAAGCGGCTGCCCGCCACACTGCTTATGTACAGGCAACCGCTTATACAACATACGAAACAGACACGCAGCTGTCTGCTGAACGCGGTGCGCCGGAACAGGAAAAGCCCGTTCCCTCCAAAATAAAAACACCTGGCAAAAAGAGCGCTGAAAAAGACATGAAAAAGCAAGCACCTGAAAAACAGATCAAATGGCATCAGCCACGATATAATAAACCCACATTCAGGGAAAAAGCAGGGCAGGCTTTGCCTGCAGGGTTGCAAAAACACCTGGTGCCGCCTGTGGCCGATTGCTGATAATTTTTTTCGATTACTAGTCTCAACTTACAACAAAGGCTGCTCGTCATGGCAGCCTTTTTTCATACCCCCGCGATCCGTTCCTTATATGCAGCCAGGGCGGCTTCCAGGCGTTCGCGCGCGGTAGTGTCGCCCGGTACGTTATGTGAAGGATGGATGTGCAGCTGCACCCCGCGGTCCGCAAGGATCTCCGCCACGGTGCATACCGTCATCCACACACAGGTAATGAAAGCCATGGTGGAAACGGGGCCTATCTTGTCCTGGTGGTTCTTTAACGGTACGGACGCATCGCCGATGGGCGCGCAGGAATCCACCACGATGTCCGCTACGTCGAAAATAGTTTTACCGCTGGAGTGGCGCGTCTGTTTGCCTTTCGCTTCTTCCGCCGAGCCGAAGGCGATCACCTTCATGCCGCGTTTCTTCGCTTCGATGGCAACGTCGATATTCACGTTGTTGATGCCGGAATGGGAGAACAGCCACATGGTGTCACGCGGGTCGAAGTTGTAGCCTTTCATGATCTCCACGCCGTAGCCTTCCACCCTTTCCAGGAACACGAACTGGTGAACGCCCATTTCGCCGGTGATGCGGGTGAAAAAGGTCAGCGGCAGTTCTATCATCGGGTGAAAACCAACGAAACCGCCGATACGAGGGTACATTTCTTCGATCGGGATCGTGGCATGTCCGCAGCCGAAAGTATGGACCCAGCGCCCGCAGGCGATGCTGTCCGCCATCGCTTCCGCGGCCCTGCGGATATTATTTTCCTGTGTGTTCTCGATCTGTTCCATTACCTGCCGGGCATTTGCCAGCCATTGTTTTGCGAGCATATGGTGAAGTTTTATTTCAGACGCCTGACGATGCTGCTGCACAACAGCAGCATCAGAAGCCATTCCGCGAATGCTGCCGTGGTGAGGTGCTGCACGCCGTATTGCTGCACGATGAGCCCCATCAGGTAGTTCACCAGCATGTTGCCGGTAAGGGCTATCACCAGCACGAAACTGAATGCAGTGCCCGAATGCGCGGCATACCGCTCGCCCACGAATCCCAGCATGATGGGAAAACCGCCGGCCAGCCCGGCTCCCAGCACTATCAGCCCGGTGGCGGACAGCGCAAACGTATTGCCAGCCTGCAGCAGCACGATCCCCACCGGCATGAGCAGCAGCGAAACGATGAGCATATTGGCGGGAGAGACCATGCGGAACACGCTGCCTGCGAGCAGGCGCATCACCGTATAACCGGCCACGTACAACGAGAGGGCGTACAAAGCGTTCTGCTCTTCCATGTGGCCGCCCGCGGTAAGATAAGTGGTGGTCCAGTTGTTGATGATCGCCTCGAAGCTGCTCTGGAAGAATACAAAGAACCCGATCATCAGCAGCGTAACGTCCCCGAACAACCGCCGGCCCTGTGCCAGCGGGAAACCCTGCTGCTGTTTGGCAGGCGGAAAGCGG
>CBFHAF010000549.1:0-3892 GCA_965653435.1 uncultured Chitinophaga sp. | reverse complement strand
AAAGCCGTAGCCCGCCTGCTTTTCGATGGCTTTAAAGACCCTGGCCAGCGAGATCTTGCGGGCTGAAAGTGTAACGGTTTGCGAGTAGCTGCTGGCGCTTACATGCAGGGAACCGATCAGAATGAAGGCTGTTAATAACCTCATGGTCCTCCAGAATTTGGATGATAGGGACGTTGCACCAAGGCAATGTTGGCGCAAAGCGGTTAAATTCATAACTTAGATTTGGGAATTTTAAAAATTGTTTACCATACAGTTTTTTTGCCCATTGCCGGTCCCGATGCCAGTCGGGTGCCGGTTTTTTATGGCATGTTGATTTTGGCGATACTTTAAGCGATACGTGAAATTTTTAAGTGAACGATTTGGTTTCTATGGAATCAATATCAGTTGTTTTCCTTCCAGCTTTGTATGCACGCCGCTTTTTTCCAGTATCCGCAACACCTGCACCAGCGTAAGGTCCCGCTGGATCTTCCCTTCAAACACCCTGTCCGGCACAGGCCCGGCGTATTTCACTTCCACGTCGTACCAGCGCGACAGCTGCCGCATCACTTCGGGCAGCGCTGCCTGGTTGAACTGGAACCAGCCTTCTTTCCAGGCCAGCACTTCGGCCGGGTCCACGTCGTTGCTCACAACGATGTTTCCCGAAACGGCCTGCTGCGCCTGCTGCCCGGGGCGCAGTTCCTGCGCGGGCCCGTTTTTGGCAGCCACTTTCACTTTTCCTTCCAGCAGCGTGGTCTTAAGCAGCGTTTCATCATTATAGGCACTGATGTTGAAGCTGGTGCCCAGCACTTCTATGGTGCTCCGCCCATCCGCATCTACCCTGAAGGGTTTAAGGGCATCGGGCGTTACTTCGAAATATACTTCCCCGGTGATCTCCACTTTCCGCTCATTTCCCGCGAAGGCGGTGGGGTAACGGATGGAAGAGGCGGCATTGAGCCATACGCGCGTGCCGTCCGGCAGGGTGATCCTGAACTGGCCTGCGCGCGGGGTGCTGAGCTTGTTCCAGACGGGCGCCTGGCCTTCGGCCCCTTCGTAGCGCAGCTGGCCGCCGCTTTGGCTGATGCGGGTACCACCCTGCTGTATCACCTGGTTGCCCGCACTGTCCAGCGTAACGACGGAACCGTCTGCCAGGGTGAGCAGGGCTTTGTTGCCCCCGGGGGCTATATCTGCAACGGATGAAACGGATGGTTGCAGCGGTGCGCCCGCCGGCTTTGTGCGGAAATACCCGAGCGCTGCGATGCCCAGCACCATAGCTGCGGCGGCAGCTGGCCACCAGCGGCGGATGCGGTGCAGAACGGTTTGGGGCCTGGCGGTGATATGCCGGAAAATATCGTCCGCTTCCTGCGGATCCATTTGCGTATCGGGTGTGAAGCTTACCCAGGTTTGTTCCAGTGCGGCCTGCAAACCTGCGTCGTGGCGCGCGTCTTCCAGCAGCTGCTGCAGCTCCTGCTGTTCTTCCGGGGTCGCTTCCCGGCTGAACCATCGCTGAAAAAGGTATTGCAGTCTCGATTCCGGCATAATTCGTTGTGTGTTCCTGTTAGTATGACAAATAACTCAAACAATAAGAGTAGCTGTGCTAAAAAAAAGTTCTCCTGCGTTGGCCTGTTGCCGGTGAAATACCGGTTCTGGTATTACGACAAATAACTCAGCCTCCGGGAGTAGTTGTACCTGGAAAAAATTTCCTGGGGCGGATGAATGCCGTGTGGGGCATGCGGGAGAAGGATTCGTAACGTTTGAAACAACCGCCCGGATACGGGGTCAATTATTTCAATAAGCCGGGCATGAAGATACCTGGATGAAAGCGTCATCAGCGCACTACGCGCTTCAGTTGAGCTGTAAACATGCGGGCCCTATGGCCGCGATGATCAGGATGATCGCGGGATCCTGCCGGATCACGCCTTTCAGCGCCTGCGTGGCCAGGCTCAGGTGTTTTTTAACGGTGCCTTCGGAGATGTGCAGCCGGCGGGCGATGTCTTCTATCGCCAGCCCCTGCAGGCGGCTGAGCGTAAAGATGGTCTTCTGCTGCGGCGGCAATTTGCCGATAGCCTTCTCCAGCTGGTCCTGCAGCGCTTTATACCCCACCATGTGCTCGGTATCGTGGGAAGCGCCGGTTTCGCCGGCGTACAGGCTGCGGAGTATGTCGTTGCGGTATGCCGTTCTTTTAACCAGGTTGAAGGCGTGGTTGCGGGCGAGCGTGAAAATGTAGGCGTCGAAATTGCGGATGCCGGGCAGCACGGAGCGTTCCGTCCATACTTTGAGGAACACGTCCTGCACGATGTCTTTCGCGGCTTCAGCGCTTCCGCTGAGGCGCAGCATGTAGGCGAACAGCTTGTCCCGGTGCCCGTCGAAAAGGCAACGGAAGGCCGTTTCGCTGCCGGCAGCCACCTGCCGCAACACATCCGCTTCTGAATACAATCCGCCCGTGTTCATGATAAAAAGTTAGCATCGGCAGCTTTCTGCTGCGCTTTAGTCAGGTATCCTGCTTTCCCCGTCCGAGTTCACCATTGATCTGATTACGTACCGGGCCAAAAATATGTAAAAAGGAACAAAGCGGGCATAAAAAAAACCGCCCCTTCCCTTGTTACCGGGAGGAGCGGCCGCGTATCTAGTTTCACATAATTCCGCTGTGGCGGCGGATATAACAATCTTGCTTATGCTTCTTTCAGGAAGGGGTAGCGGTAATCCACGGGCGGAACCAGGGTTTCCTTCACGGTCCTGGCGCTCAGCCAGCGGTAAAGGTTCAGCTGTGAGCCCGCTTTGTCGTTGGTACCTGAAGCCCTTGCGCCGCCGAACGGCTGCTGGCCTACCACCGCACCGGTGGGTTTGTCGTTCAGGTAGAAGTTGCCGGCGGCGTTCACCAGCTTCTTCGTTGCCTGGTCCAGCGCGTAGCGGTCCTGCGCCAGCACAGCGCCGGTAAGGGCGTATTCGCTGGTGTTGTCCACCAGTTCGAGGGTCTCTTCCCATTTCTCGGCGTCGTAAGTGTATACGGTGAGCACGGGGCCGAAAATTTCCTCGCACATGGTCCTGTATTTCGGATCGGTGGTCTCTATTACTGTAGGCTCAATGAAATAACCTTCTGTTTTGCTGTAGTTGCCGCCTGCGATGATCTTCGCTTTCGGGTCTTTCTTCGCGTCTTCGATATAAGCAGCGATCTTATCGAAAGAACGTTCGTCGATCACGGCGTTGATGAAGTTGGAGAAATCTTCCGTTGTGCCCATTTTCATGGTCTTCAGCTCGGCAGCGAGCTTCGTTTTGATCTCTTCCGCGATATTGCTGGGCAGGTAAGCGCGGGAAGCGGCGGAGCATTTCTGGCCCTGGTACTCGAAAGCGCCGCGTGCCAGTGCGGTCACCACTGCGTCCACGTTAGCGGATTTATGCGCGATCACGAAGTCTTTGCCGCCGGTTTCGCCAACGATGCGCGGGTACGTTTTGTATTTCGCGATATTGTTGCCGATGGTCTTCCACATGGTCTGGAACACGCCGGTGGAGCCGGTGAAGTGGATGCCGGCAAAATCGGGATGTGCAAAACAAACGTCGCCGATGGTGGGGCCGTCTGCATACACGAGGTTGATCACCCCGTCGGGCAGGCCGGCTTCGATGAGCACCTTCATGAAGAAAGATGCGTGGTATACCTGTGTATTGGCGGGTTTCCAGATCACCACGTTGCCGCACATGGCGGCTGAAGTGGGTAGGTTGCCACCGATAGCGGAAAAGTTGAAGGGGGTTACCGCAAGCACGAAACCTTCCAGCGGGCGGTATTCCAGGCGGTTGTGCACGCCGGGTGAACTAACGGGCTGCTGGCGGTAGATCTCGGTGAGGTAATGTACGTTGAAGCGCAGGAAGTCTATCAGCTCGCAGGCGCTGTCTATTTCAGCCTGGTAGGCGTTCTTGCTCT
>CBFHAF010000548.1:0-3900 GCA_965653435.1 uncultured Chitinophaga sp. | reverse complement strand
TCCAGGATGCCTTCCTTCGGTCACATTATCCTACCATCTTAGTAGATTAATAACTATCTTTGCCCCGCTGCAACAGCCGTATATTTTGTACCTTTAACGTTACACATTGATAAATACGCGATTATGGGCCAGTTAGTGAAAGAATTTGACGATTACAGGTCGAAAATGAACGAGGTGATCCTGGGCAAGCAGAACCTGGTGCTCAACCGCCTGTTCAACCTGGATACCAACACTTACGCCGAGGGCGCCCTCAGTACCAAAACAAAGGAAATGCTCGGCCTGGTGGCTTCCATGGTGTTACGCTGCGACGATTGCATCAAATATCACCTGGGAAAGTGCCATGAGCAAGGCATTACCACCGCCGAGATGTACGAGATATTCGCCGTGGCCAATATCGTAGGCGGTACCATCGTTATACCGCATACCCGCAGAGCCGCGGAGTATTGGGAAGAGCTTCTGAATTCGTAACTTTACCTTCAAACCGATATATAATAAAAATGTCAACTACCATTATCCCTCCGCAGCCCTTAACGGCCAAGGACTTTGCAACGGACCAGGAAGTACGCTGGTGCCCGGGTTGCGGGGATTATTCCATATTAAAGCAGGTTCAGACCATCATGCCGGGGTTAGGTATCCCCCGCGAGAATATAGTGATCGTATCGGGTATCGGGTGCTCATCCCGTTTCCCTTATTACATGAACACTTACGGCATGCACTCGATCCACGGGCGCGCTACGGCTATTGCCTCCGGCCTTAAAGCCACCAGGCCCGAGCTGAGCGTTTGGATCGTTACGGGAGACGGCGACGGGCTGTCTATCGGCGGCAACCACACCATTCACCTGCTGCGCCGCAACTTCGACGTGAACATCATGCTGTTCAACAACCAGATCTACGGTCTTACCAAAGGCCAGTACTCCCCGACCTCCGAGGAGAACAAGGTTACGAAGAGCACGCCTTTCGGCAGCATCGACCATCCTTTTAACCCAATGGCCCTGGCCCTGGGAGCGGATGCTACGTTCATCGCCCGTTCTATGGACCGCGACCCGAAGCACCTGCAGGAAATGCTGAAACGCAGCCATGCGCACAAGGGCGCTTCCTTCCTGGAGATCTACCAGAACTGCAATATCTTCAACGACGGCGCTTTCGAGGTATTCACCGAAAAATCCAGCAAGGCAGACGAGACCATTTTCGTGGAACAAGGCCAGCCGCTGGTGTTCGGTGCGCAGAAAAACAAAGGCATCCGCCTGGATGGCCTGAAACCTGTGGCAGTAGACCTGACCACCGGCGAATACAGTGCTTCCGACCTCTGGATCCACGACGAACAGGATTTCGGGAAAGCCCAGCTGCTCACCCGCATGTTCGACGATGCCCGCATCGAAGGCCACCTGCCCAGGCCCTTCGGCGTATTCTACCAGATATTCAGGCCTACTTACGACGATATCATGGCAGCCCAGCTGCAGGAAGCCACCGCCAAACGCGGCCCCGGCAACCTGGACAAGCTGCTCGCAGGCAATGAGACCTGGACCATCGTGTAACGTAGTGCACAATAAAATAATGCTGAAAAGGCTATTCCGACGGAATAGCCTTTTTTATGATGTTCTTCCTTCATAAAAACAAAAAGAGAAGGCCTGCTGCCTCCTCTTTCCTGCAATTAAATATACGGTTCTGGTTATATGCTTTATTAATGCCCGAACTCCCCGCCGCCGAACCATACCTGGTACAGCAGCGCCAGCCCGAAAATGATCATACAAACGCCTGCTATCCGGTTCAGCCAGATCACGTTCGTAAGCGTCAGCTTATGCCTGATCTTGTCCGACACAAAAACTTTCAGGATATCGGCAGACAGTACGAACAGCAGGCATATGCTGTACATGATCACCCGGTGGGAAATGGAAGTGGGTGCGTTGGCCACGCAAACGCCCAGCCAGAAAATGATCACGCCGGGGTTGAGGGTATTCATCAGGAAGCCGCCCAGCCAGATCTTGGCATAGTCGCGGGTGCTGAACATTTCAGGCCGCTCATCCCCCGTTACGATCTTTACCTGTTTGAAGAGCAGGCCGTACACCCCCATCACGATCAGCAGGATGCCGCCCACGATGCCGATGATGGTAGTATGTTCGCTGAGATTGCTGATGAAAGAAGTGGCGAGGTTGCCGAGGAGCACAAACATGATATCGCTGCCGGATACTCCCATGGCAAAGCTGATGCCAGCCCTGAAACCGTTACTGATGCTATATTTGATGATAGCAAAAATAACCGGGCCAACGGATACAGACAAGAACATTCCCAGCAATAAACCTGCGATAATGGCGGCCGTCATGTATTCAAATCGTGGTTAGGCTTTTACGCCTGCTTTGGTGGTAAGAAATTGCTCCCAATCCTTCAGCTTCTCGCCTTTCAGCACACGGGGGAACTTGTTCATGGCTCCTTCTTTGCCTTTGCAACGCAGGTAATCGAGGAAAACCTGGTTGGGCAGTATTTCTACAAAAATCTCTTTCAGGGCGGAGGTGCGTTCCACGGCGTAATCGTCGTTCACCTCGCAAAGCGTCTGGTCGATGATCTCGCGCACACGGGCCGCATCCACATTGGGCGCTTCCGTGCCGATGTACCAGCGGTGGGCAAACAGGTTCTCATACCCGAAGCCGGCCACGGTAAACTCGCGGACATTGATGCCCAGCTTCTTCTGCACATTATCTATCGCCTTGTTCATATTATCCACGCTCATGTGCTCGCCGGCCAGGCTCAGGAACTGCTTGGTGCGGCCCACGATGGTGATCTCATGTTCTTTCACGGAGGTGAACTTCACAACGTCGCCGATCAGGTAACGCCAGGCGCCGGCACAGGTGCTCAGCATCACGGCATATTCCACGTCTTCCACCACTTCATGGATCATGTACGATTTCGGGTTGGGCTTCACTTCGCCTTCCGCGTCAAAGTTCTCCTCGTTGAAGGGAATGAATTCGTAGAAAATGCCCGCATTCAGCACCAGCTTGATACCTTTTACGCCCGGCCTGGCCTGGAAGCCGAAGGACCCTTCGGAGGCCATGTAGGTCTCGATGAAAGTGATGGGCTTGCCCAGCAGCTTCTGGAAACTTTCCCGGTAAGGCTCAAAGCTTACGCCGCCATGGATGTAGATGGCCAGGTTGGGCCATATTTCATGGATATTTTTAACGTTGTGGTATTTGATGATCTCTTCCAGCACGATCTGCACCCAGGCGGGCACGCCGCATACGGTCCCCACGTCCCACTGCGGGGCCTTGCGCACGATCAGCTTGATGCGCTGCTCCCAGTTGGGTTTCCGGGAGATATTGCCGCCGGGTTTGTAGAAGCGGCGGAACCATTTGGGAATGTTCTTGGCCTGGATACCGCTCATGTCCCCTTCGTAATAGTCGCCTTTTTCGAAGAGGGAGGTGGTGCCGCCCAGCATCAGGATGCCCTTGGTGAAGGATTTGGGGGGAACATTGAAGTTAGCCATGGAATACAGCTGCTTCACCCCCACCTTTTTAACGGTCCGGAGCATGTCCCTCGTAACGGGGATATGTTTGCTGGCGGATTCGGAGGTGCCGGAACTGAGGGCAAAATACTTGATCTTTTCAGGCCAGCTCACGTTGGGAGTGCCTTCCAGGCATTTATACCACCATTCCTTATGCATTTTATTGTAGTTATGCACAGGTACCTTCTGCCGGAACTGGGCAACCCAGTTGGGGGAGTTCAGTATCTGTTCATACCCGTAATGCTCGCCAAACTGCGTGTGCTTGGCTTTCTCCATAAGCCGCCTCAATACCTGCAACTGGTACTGGCGCGGTGTTCCCAGCTTGAACGTGAACTGTTTCCGGATTCGAAGTGATCTGGATATCAGATTACCTATTATGGCCATTAACTGCGATTCTAGTTATAAAA
>CBFHAF010000547.1:0-3901 GCA_965653435.1 uncultured Chitinophaga sp. | reverse complement strand
CCGCGGAAAAGCTGGGCTACAAGCCCAATGCGCACGCGAGGAGCCTGATCACGCGCAAAACCATGATGATCGGCATCGTGATGCGCAACATCCGCAATCCTTTTTATTCCGCGGTGCTGGAGATCTTCCATAACCGTTTATCAGCCCTGGGATACCATCTTATCTTTATCAATTCAGAGAACGAAGAAATACAGGAAAGCGAGGTCACACAGCTGCTCGAATACAATATAGAAGGGGTTATCATCACCGATGCCCTGCTGTCTTCCTCCGCTTCCGAAAAATTCAAACGCTACGGCATCGTGGTAGTGCTGTTCAACCGGTATACCGAACACCTGGAAAGCAGCGCCGTATTCTGCGACAACTACCTGGCCGCCAAACAGATCGCCACTTACCTGGTGGAGCTGGGCCACCAGTCGTTCGCTTTCGTTTCCGGGCCTTCCGATACTTCCACTACTATCGACCGGCTGAAGGGCTTTAAAGAAGTGCTGCGGGAGAGAGGCATTAAGAACCTCATGATAGAGCCCGGCAACTATACCTTCGAAAGCGGCTTCAAGGCCGCCCAGGAGCTGATCACCAGGAACAAGAACATCGATTGTATATTTTGCGGCAATGATATAATTGCCCTTGGCGTAATGGACGCAATCCGGACGATGGGCCTCAGGATCCCCGAAGATGTGTCTGTAGTGGGCTTTGACAATATCCGCATGGCCGAATGGCCTTCCTATTCCCTTACCACCTGGGAGCAGCCGCTGGAAGAAATGGTAGACACCACCGTTGAGCTGCTGGTGAACGAGATCGGCGATACTACCGCCAAACCACAGATCGTGATGATGAAAGGACACCTGGTGGTGCGCACCACCGTAAGATCCAGGAAGTAGATTTTTTTTGCCGTTTTATTTTTTGAATACGTATTCATTTTTGATCAGAGTTTCGATTTAACGTCGTGAGGCGCTGCGCCGGTGATACGCTCACGGATGCAGCTCTCATATCAGCCAGAATCTCCATAGCCATGATGCTATGAAGCAATGTATGTTCCTGAAGGAAGGATAAGACCGATAGCCAGCCCAAGGGCTTTCATGTTTTCACGTTAGCGCAAAAAAAAATTGAACAAACGCCGAACCCTTTAAACCTATTATTATGCAATTCTCTACGGGATTCAGGTTCACCGATCTTTTGTTCGGAAAAATCTCGGGCGGACATCTTTCCGCCGCCAGGTTCATCACACCTTATGCAGTATTACTGCTTATCTGCAGCATGGTACCGGCTGCCCTCAAAGCCGCCGGCAACGCCACTTACGCGGCGAATCCGGGCATCATGCAGGCGCGCTCTTTCGTGGTATCCGGTACGGTCGCCAATGAAAACAATGAGGCATTGCCCGGTGCATCCGTGCGTATTAAAGGCACCTCCAAAGGCGTAACCACCGATATGAACGGCAAGTTCATGATCGAGGTGGAACGGGAAGAAGACTCGCTGATATTCAGCTTTATGGGTTATTACAGCACTACCATTAAGGCGGGCGATCAAAGGTCCGTCAGCGTAACGCTTCTGCCTGACGAAGAAAGCCGCAAGCTGAACGAAGTACAGGTAGTGGGTTACGGTACGCAAAAGAAGATCACGGCGGTAGGCGCCATTTCCTCCGTGTCTCCCCGGGAGATACAGAAGTATTCCACGCCTTCGCTCACCAATGCCATCGGCGGAAAGCTGGCCGGCATCGTTACCCGGCAAACTTCAGGCGAGCCGGGGTATGACGCTGCGAAGGTATTTATCCGCGGCCTCGTGTCCCAGAGCGGCACCAACAAGCCGCTCATCATTGTAGACGGCGTGGAGCGCGAGCTGCAGGATTACTGGACCACCATGAACATCCAGGAAATCGAAAGTTTTTCCGTACTGAAAGATGCCGCTTCCACCGCGGTATATGGCAACAGGGGCGCCAACGGCGTGATCATGATCACCACCCGGAGAGGCGCCGTGGGCAAGCCGAACATCACCTTCCGCTCCGAAGCCGCCATTGTGGTGCCTATGCGCATAGAAGACAATATCGACGGGTACGAATATGCGCTGCTGCACAATGAAGCCCTTACCAATGTGGGCGAACAGCCGAAGTTCTCCCCGGCGGAGATACAGAAGTACAAAGACGGTTCCGATCCTTACCTGTACCCGAATGTGAATTGGTACGACGTGGTGCTGAAAAAAAGGACCCGGCAGATGATGAACAACCTTGGCGTATCAGGCGGCACGGAAACCGTAAAATATTACCTGAACCTGGGCTACACCATTCAGGAAGGCATCTATAACGAAGACCCCGCCAACACCTACAAGACCAACGCTGCCCTGAAGCGGTACAATTTCAGGTCGAACGTGGATGTGAAGCTGAGCAAAAGGTTTTCACTTGCGCTGGGCCTCTCAGGCATTATTTCCAATACCAATTTCCCGGGAAGGGATGCGGGCAGGATACTCATGGGCCTGAAGCTCACGGCGCCGAACACATACCCTGTCAAAAACCCGAACGGCAGCCAGCCCGGCGCCTTTGGCGACCTGTTGCTGAACCCTTACGCGCTGGTTACCCAAACGGGCTATACCAAACAGTTCTACAATACACTGGTGAGCAACCTCTCCGCCAGATGGGACCTTTCGTATGTAACGCCCGGCCTGTCCGCCCGCGGCCTGGTGGCCTTTGACGTAGTGGATATCACGGAGAACATACGGCAAAAAACGCCGGCCACCTATTCTTATATGAAAGACCCGGTAACGGGCGCTGAAACATATAAGCAATGGTCCACCGAATCGCCATTGGGTTTCCAGAACCGGAATGAAACCTACAGAACGATGTATGCACAGGCGGGCATCGATTATGAACGCGCTTTCGGCAATCACCATGTTACCGGTATGCTCACGGGGGAAAGAAGGGAATTCACCAACGTGAATGCCGCAAACTCCATACAAAATCTCCCCGAACGGCGCCAGGGCCTCATCAGCCGCCTTACCTACAACTATGATTACCGCTACCTGCTGCAGCTGAGCGCGGGGTACAACGGTTCCGAGAACTTTCCCAAGGGCAAGCGCTACGGCTTTTTTCCCGCCATCGGCGCAGGATGGATAGTATCCGGCGAAAAATTCTGGAACAAAGACGTCGTGAACCTGCTCAAGCTGAGAGGCAACTACGGCATCGTGGGCAACGACCGGATAGGAGGGGCGCGTTTCCTGTACCTGAGCACCTATAACAAATCCGCGGCAGGATACGTATTCGGCCTGGACCAGAACCGCGATCCCGGCGGTAAAAGCGAGGCGCGCATCGGCAACGAGAACGTGACCTGGGAAACGGCTTATAAAACAGACCTGGGCTTTGACCTGGAAATGTTCAACAGCAGGATTACTCTGTCCACCAGCGTTTTCCACGAGCGCCGCGAAGGGCAGCTGCTGGAAAGGAGGACCATTCCCATTTACGCCGGTTACCCCGGCGGCACGGTACCCTTCGGCAACGTGGGTATCACGGAGAACAAAGGGTTTGAAGCCAGCCTGCAGCTAAGGAACACCACGAAGAACGGGTTTTATTATTCCTTCACCGCCAACTTCACCTACGCGAAAAACACCATCATAGAGAACGATGCGCCGCCCGCACTGTATCCTTACCAGGACCTCAGGGGCAGCTCCATCGGCTCCAATCTCGGTTACCGCGCGCTGGGTTTCTTCCAGGACCAGCGGGATATAGACAGCAGCCCTTCGCAAACCGCGTTGCAGTCTGTGATCAGACCCGGAGACATCAAATACGAGGATATCAATAAAGACGGCAAGATCACTTCGGCTGACCGTACCATCATCGGCAGCTACGGCTCCGAGCCGCAGATCATGTATGGCTTCGGCGCTACCGCGGCCTGGAAAGGTTTTGACGCCACCATCTTCT
>CBFHAF010000546.1:0-3901 GCA_965653435.1 uncultured Chitinophaga sp. | reverse complement strand
CTCTTCCGGAACAGCCAGAAACTGAACGTGCAGGTGAACACCAAAGGGCTCAACATCCAGAACCCGTTCGACCAGCTGAAGGTGGTGATCATGCAGAACTTCCGATGGGACAATGCCATTACCGGCATCAAGCCCATGTTCATCAAGGGCGATGTGATAGAATACAACGCGGAGCAGGACTGCATCTTCCCCGCCATGAAAGAATGGCGCTGGGTGGACCTCCGGAGCTTCCGCCTGCAAACGGAAAGGGTCGCGAAAACAGACTACCGGCGCAACGGCACCGATGTGCATGTGATGCCCGATTTCCCGCGGGACAACCAGGTTTACCAATACCTCAAGGATATCAACGGCATGTTCTATCCCGCTACCATTGAAGATTATGATCCTAATTTTGAAGGGGATTATGCGCGGGTGGATTTTACCTTCCCGATGAAAGAACCCTACGCGGGCTACGATATGTACATCTTCGGCCAGCTCACCGATTACGAGCTGAGCGACCTGAATAAAATGACCTGGAACGGTGAAAAGCAGGCGTATGAAGGCGCTTTATTCCTGAAGCAGGGATATTACAATTATGTGTACGGCCTGATAGACAAGACCAATAATCAATTCAGCACAGAACTAACGGAAGGCAACTGGTGGGAAACGGAAAATGCTTATACCGTGCTCGTGTATTACAAGGCCCTGGGCGGCCGCCACGACGAGCTGGTGGGCCAGTTGAGGATGAACTCGCTTACCAACAGGATGCGTTGACAGGCAATAAATTCCCTGTAAATATTTTAGGAACTGCATGCGCTTACGCATGCAGTTCCTGTTTCAGGACGTTTCAGGGCGTTAACGGGTCTACCGCATAAACGCTTTGCCGCAGCTTTACAATATTGGCCGCGCCGCGTTTGATGATGATGCGGGTGCCACGGTCGTAAGTAAGGTAACGGTAACTCCAGTTGATGAACACCACCAGCTTGTTGCGGAAACCCAATAAGCTCATCAGGTGCACTATCATCCAGACTATCCAGGCGATATAGCCGCTGAGGCGGATGCCGGGAAGCTCTGCTACCGCCCTGTTGCGGCCGATCGTGGCCAGGCTCCCGAGATCCTTGTATTTGAAGGGTTTCATGCCTCTGCCGGCCAGGCCGGCTTTCAGGTTCTTTCCCAGGTTCTTGCCCTGCTGCATGGCTACCTGCGCCACCATGGGATACCCTTTCGGAAAACGTTCATCGTTCAGCATCTGCGCAATGTCTCCTATCGCATAAATATTGGCAGTACCGTTCACGAGGTTCGTATCGTTCACATTCACACGGCCGTTGGGCAACAGCGAACCTTCCGGCAAACCGGGGATGGCCATGCCTTTCACACCGGCGGACCATAAGAGGGACTGCGTTTCTATCACGTCGCCGTTGCTCAGCAGCAGCTTTTGGCCGTCGTAATCTTTCACGGCGATATTCAGCAGCACCTTCACGCCAATGTGTTCCAGGCTGGCCAGCGTTTTACGGCTGGTTGCTTCGGACATGCCCGCCAGCACGCGCGGGCCGGCTTCCACCAGGTAGATGTTCATCAGGTGAAGCGGCAGTTCGGGGTAGTCTTTGGGAAGAACGTATTTGCGCAGCTCAGCGAAAGCGCCTGCCAGCTCTACGCCTGTAGGGCCGCCGCCTACCATTACAAAATTGAGCTTCGGGCGGATCTCCGCTTCGTCTTTGAGCAGCAGCGATTCTTCGAATTGTTTCAGCACATAGTTCCTGATCTGCACCGCCTCAATGAGCGATTTCATGCCAATGGCATGCTCTTCGATCAGCTTGTTGCCGAAAAAGTTGGTATTGCTGCCGGTTGCCAGCACGAGGTAATTATACCGGATGTCGCCGATATTGGTTTCCAGTGTGTTCTGCTCCCGGTTGATGTTCTTTACTTCCGCCATGCGGAAAACGAAGTTCTTCTGGCGTTTGAAAATGCCCCTGAGCGGAAATGCAATGCTATCCGGTTCCAGGCCTGCCGTGGCTACCTGGTACAAAAGAGGCTGAAAAAGATGGTAATTGTTCCTGTCCAGCAGCACTACCTGCATAGGAGCCCCTTTCAGGGCCTTTGCGAGGTTAATGCCAGCAAATCCGCCGCCAACGATTACGACCCGGGGAAGGTCTGTGTCCGGAATGTTCGGTTGTATCATGACTTGTGTGTTTTAGGATAGTATAACATCCTGGCCACAAATGCCATACCATCGGAAATATTTCTCAAAAGTACAATACTTTCAGTAAAAAATGAAAGATTTGAAATCAAAGTATATGTTAAATAATAAAAAAGCGCGCCATGGGCGCGCTTTTCATGATAATTATCAGTTTTTCCGGCAATAACAGAACCTTTAAAGACCTCTGTCACTGCGGTTATAGTCCTTCTGTTATTTCAGCGCCATATGCAGTGCAGCAGCCAGCAAAGCACCGATAACGGGCCCGGCTACCGGGATCCAGGCGTAGCCCCAGTCGCTGTCGCGCTTGCCTTTGATAGGCAGGATGGCGTGAGCGATACGCGGCCCGAGGTCGCGCGCAGGGTTGATGGCATAGCCGGTAGGGCCGCCGAGCGATAAACCGATGGCCAATACCAGTAATGCAACCGGCAGCGCGTCTACCGCGCCCAGGCCCACATCCCCTTTCGCGATGTAAAACACCCCGAAAATGAGTACAAAAGTCCCCACAATTTCCGTTACCAGGTTCGGTATGGTACTGCGGATCGCTGGAGCGGTGCAGAAAACGGCCAGCTTGCCGTTCGCATCGTCCGTTATATCGAAATGCTGTTTGTAACTGGCGTATACGATGCAGGCGCCCAGGAAAGCCCCCAGCATCTGGGCAGCAATGTAGACCGGCACCAGCTCCCAGGGAACAGCCCCTGTAACGGCCAGCGCGAGGGTCACCGCGGAATTCAGGTGGGCGCCGCTATAGGCCCCTACGGCAAATACGCCTACAAATACGGCCATGGCCCAGCCCATGGTGATCACGATCCAGCCGCCGTTCTGCCCTTTGCTTTTATTAAGCACGCAGTTGGCCACTACCCCGTCGCCCAGTATGATCAGCAGGGCGGTTCCAATAAGTTCTGCCAGGAAAATTGACATAGTTGGTCAGTATTTACTTTTAAGGATTATTGTTCAGCCCATACTTTGGCAGCCCTTACGGCACGCTCCCAGTTTTTGGTAAGTGAGGTTCTTTTTTCACCGGGCATGGAGGGTTTGAACCTGGCGTCTTCCTGCCATTGTTTGCGGATGGTATCCACACTGTCCCAGAAGCCGGTGGCCAGCCCCGCCAGATATGCGGCGCCCAGTGCGGTTGTTTCCGTCACCTTGGGGCGAACTACCTGTGTTTCCAGTATGTCCGCCTGGAACTGCATCAACAGGTTGTTGGCGGTTGCGCCGCCGTCTACCCGCAGCTCCTGGATGTTCATCCCGGCATCCGCTTCCATGGCCTTGAGCACGTCCATGGTCTGGTATGCGATGCTGTCCAGGGCAGCCCGTGCAATATGCGCGTCTTTGGTGCCGCGCGTCATGCCTACGATAGTGCCACGGGCATATTGGTTCCAATGGGGGGCGCCAAGACCGGCGAAGGCAGGCACAAGGTACACGCCGTCCGTGTCCGCAACCTGCGCAGCCAGCGGCTCCACGTCCGCCGAATGACGGATGATGCCCAGGCCGTCGCGCAGCCACTGCACTACGGCGCCGCCGATAAAGATGCTGCCTTCCAGCGCATAATGCGTTGTATTCCCGATGCGCCATGCAATGGTGGTCAGCAGGTTGTTCTTGGAAGTAATGGCTTTTTCGCCGGTGTTCAGCATCATGAAGCAACCGGTGCCATAGGTGTTCTTCACCATCCCGGGCTCGATGCACATCTGCCCGAAAAGCGCCGCCTGTTGGTCGCCGGCGATGCCT
>CBFHAF010000545.1:0-3920 GCA_965653435.1 uncultured Chitinophaga sp. | reverse complement strand
TATACCTGCTTCAACCGATAGACCAATCATCAACATCTCATCCGCACCGGGCATCAACGTAAGGGGATTTACCACGATCGGTAACAGGAACGGCAGCACCCAGGTAGATGTGGACCCTTTTATCCTTATCGACAATATTCCCGCCACCAAAGAAGAGCTCACCAGGCTGAACCCTGCGGACATCGAAAGCGTTTCCCTCCTGAAAGACGCAGCCTCCGCCGCCATTTACGGCGCCAGGGCCGCTTATGGAGTGCTGCTTATCACCACGAAGAACGGTACCTCAAAACGTGTATCCATCAGCGTTAATACCAATTATGCGCTGCGTACCCTCGGCCGCGTTCCTGAAATGACCACCGATCCCTACACGGTAATGGACTTCAAGCACCGCGCCGCCACACCGCTCTACAATCTGTATCCCGACGCTGTGCGCGAATACGCAAAAAAACGTTCGGCAGACCCCTCGCTGCCCGCAGTGATCGTGGATCCTAACAATCCCAACGCATGGGCGTATTACGGTTCCACCAACTGGCTGGAAGAGGCTTACCGCAAAACGGCCCCTTCTTCCAATACGAATTTCAGCATCTCCCGTAAAGATGAAAAGCTGGCGTTTTATGTCTCCGGAGAATATTTCCGTTACAACGGCCAGCTCAGATACGGCAACGATATTTACAACCGTTACAACCTGCGCGCGAAAGCTTCCTACGACGTGAACGACCGCCTGAAATTCGGCGTCAACACCGTATTCACTTCCAGCGATTATAACGCACCGGTATTTCTCGACGACAACTTCTTCCATAATGTGAACCGCACGCCCTCCCTGTCTGTGCTCCGCAACCCCGACGGCAGCTGGACTTCAGACGGCGCTTCGTTGTTCGGCAGGTTGCAGGAAGGCGGCCGCACCAAAACATACCTGAACGAATACCAGGCTTCCCTCAACGGCGAGCTGGCCATCATCAAAGGCATCTGGGATCTCAAAGGCGATGTGACCTTCCGCCGCGCGGCCTTCAGCGATAAAGCTTACGACGTGGGCATCCCGTACCGCACGGGGCCCGGCCAGCCTGTGAAATACGCGGGCGCAAATCCTTCATATGGCCGCAACAGGGCGGACGCTACGCGTTATAATGTGTACAACCTTTATACGGACTTTCACCGCACTTTTGCCAAAAAACATTATGTGCAGGCGCTGGCAGGCTTTAACCAGGAATACCGCTACTTCGGAACCAACACCACTACCCGCCAGAACCTCATCAGCAACTCGCTGCCCGACCCGCTGCTTACTACCGGCACCTTGTCCCAGACCGGGCGCGTGGAAGACTGGGCCGTGCGCGGGCTTTTCTACCGCCTCAACTATATCTACAACGATAAATACATCCTCGAACTGAACGGCCGCTACGACGGCACCTCGCGTTTCCCGGAAAATGACCGTTGGGGCTTTTTCCCGTCAGCCTCAGTAGCCTGGGTAGTGACCGGTGAAGAATTTTTCAAGCCTGTCGCTTCTTCCATGAAGCTGGACGCACTGAAGCTGCGCGCATCCTACGGCTCACTGGGCAACCAGGTGACCAGCAGCGCCTATCCTTACATCCCCACCATGCCTTCCGGCCAGATCGGGCAGATACTGGACGGCAACAGGCCCATCGGCGTAAGGCAGCCGGGAGCGGTATCGCCAACGCTTACCTGGGAAAAGGTGCAAACCCTTAACTACGGTGTATCTATGGCCTGGCTCAACAACCGCCTCAGCCTCGACGCGGATATTTACACCCGCCGCACAAAAGACATGCTCACCAAAAGCAAAACCCTGCCCGCCGTATTCGGCACTACCGAACCGCAGGAAAATGCCGCGGACCTGAAAGTAAAAGGATGGGAGCTGAGCCTGAAATGGAGCGATGCCGTACAGGTGGGCGGTTCGCCGCTGAATTACGGCGTTCGTTTTATCCTGTCAGACGCCAGGGCTTATATCACCAAATACGACAATCCCGCCGGCCTGCTCAGCGATTATTACGTAGGCCAGGAAATAGGGGAGATCTGGGGTTTGGTGAACGACGGCTTTTTCCAGACGGAAGATGAGCTGAAGAACTGGCCTGACCAGACCTCTGTTGGTTCCGACGACCAGGGTTATAAATTTTATGTGGGCGACCTGAAGTTCAAAGACCTGAACGGCGATAAAAAAGTGGACTATGGTAAAAACACCGTATCCGATCCCGGAGACCGCCGCATTATTGGCAATTCCGCCATCCATCTGCCTTACAGCCTCATGCTGAACGCCGACTGGAAAGGGTTCGACGCCAGCGTATTCTTCCAGGGCGTGGGTAAACGCGACTGGTATCCCAATGCCAGCAATCACTATTTCTGGGGCGTTTTTGCACAACCCTGGACCAACGTGCAGTTCCATAACCTGGACAGCTGGACGCCCGAGCACCGCGACGCTTATTTCCCCCGTGTGAAATCATATATCGCGGAAGACGCGTCTGAGCTGGGCGCGCCGCAGACAAAATACCTGCAGAACGCGGCATACCTTCGGCTGAAGAATGTAACGGTGGGTTACACCCTGCCGTCGTCGCTCACGCGAAAAGCGCACATAGAAAGGCTGAGGATCTATTTCGGCGCGGAGAACATCTTCACCAAAACCGGCCTGAAAGCGCGCATCGATCCCGAAGGGCTTTCCGGCAGCGTATATCCGTTCCAGCAGACCTATTCCGGCGGCATTAACCTGAACTTTTAATCCTGCATGAAATCAAATCACATGAAAAAGATCCAACGCTTCATATACATCAGCATGTTTGCGGCTACCGCCATTTCCTGCAAAAAAGAATTCCTGGACCGTTTCCCGCAATCGGACGTAACGAAGGAAACATTCTTCAATACGCCGCAAGACCTCGAAACCTATTCCAACACCTTTTACGAATACCTGGGCTACGGCTGGGACGATATCAATTCAGACAACATCAGCAGCTACAGCGGCAGCGGGGAAGTGGACGTGCTTGTGCGCGGCTCCATCAACCAGAGTAACGTGGATTCCTGGGGCGGCTGGGACAGGGGCGCCTGGGCGCCGCTGCGCCGCATTAACTATATGCTGGACAATGTCGGCAAAACTACCGGCGATGCCGCTGCTGTAAGGCATTACATCGGCATAGCGCGTTTTTTCCGTGCACAGTTCTACATGAACAAGCTGGAACGCTATTCAGACGTGCCCTGGTACAATACCGCGCTGGCCACCAACGACGAATCGCTTTACAAGGCCCGTGACCCGCGCGCACTGGTGGCGGATTCTATCCTGAACGACCTGAACTATGCCGTTGAGAACATCAAGCCCGACGAAGGCAACCGCACCCGGGTGAGCAAATGGAGCGCGCTGGCCCTGCTGGCCCGTTTCGGGCTGAGAGAAGGCACCTGGCGTAAATATCATGCAGAGCTGAACCTAAGCGGCGACTATACGCGTTTTCTTGAAAGGTCCGTATGGGCGGCAGAGCAGCTGATGGCCAGCGGGCGTTTCTCCGTTCATAATACCGGGAAAGGCGGGGAAGACTACCGCGCTCTTTTCGTAAGCACTACCCTGAGCGGAAATAAGGAGGCCATCCAGTGGATGGACTTCCAGCAGTCGCTCGGCGTGGGGAACAACACGCATGTGGTGCTTGGCTGGACCTGGTCGCTCAGCCACAGCCTTGCAAGCACCTATCTTATGAAAGACGGCACGCCCTTCACTGCGCAGCCCGGTTATGCCACGAAGGACTTTGTCAATATTTTTGTGAACAGGGATCCCCGGATGGCTGAAACCATTGCCCCTCCCGGTTTTTCACCCAACCTGGACGGCAAGCCTTACATCGCCAAACCGAACCTTGGCGGTTACGACCAGGTGAAATTTTTTCCCCGCAACCCTTCGCAGCGCCAGGGTTGGGTGGCCAACTTCTCTGCTTTGCCGGTAT
>CBFHAF010000544.1:0-3928 GCA_965653435.1 uncultured Chitinophaga sp. | reverse complement strand
GGGAATACACCGTGCTGGGAATTATAGATAATGTGGTCATGGAGTCGCCCTACCAGCCCATAAGGCCGGTTATTTTCCACTTGCAGCCAACCTGGGCCCGGTTGATCACTTTGCGGATAAAACCCGGCATACCGGTGAGGGAAGGGCTGGCGAAAATAGAGCCCGTATTCAAAAAATATAACCCGGGAAGCCCTTTCGTATATAAGTTCACGGACGATGAGTATGCGAAAAAGTTCAGCGATGAACAACGCATCGGCAACCTCACGACCTTTTTTGCCGTGCTGGCTATCTTCATCTCCTGCCTGGGCCTGTTTGGGCTGGCGTCTTTCATAGCAGAAAAACGGACCAAAGAAATAGGCATCCGTAAAGTGATGGGCGCATCTGTATTTAATCTCTGGCGGATGCTGTCGAAAGACTTTGTGATGCTGGTATTCATTTCCTGCGCTATTGCCGTTCCGCTGGCCTGGTATGCGCTGCACAGCTGGCTGCAGCAATATGAATACCGTACGGAACTGTCGTGGTGGATATTTATAATGGCCGCGGCCGGCGCTTTGGTGATCACCCTGGCAACCGTGAGCTACCAGGCCGTGAAAGCCGCCGTTATGAACCCGGTGAAAAGCCTGAAAGCGGAATAAGCTGCATGTCCGGCTCATCCCCCCCTGACAATCGCAGCCAAGATTCCCCGGATCACTTCAAAACCGGTCTTCGGAGAATGACAAAATAGTCGGGGCGGGGCAGCAGGCCCGGCCGTCAACTTCCTGTACTTCAGCTGCCAGATACCACTGGAAACCCTGGTTATCAAATCCCTGCGCCTGCCGGCACCCTGGAAAATCGATATAGCAGCCAGGGCTGCCAGGGCGGAACGGGGTGATTTCCCCCTAAAATCACCTTGCATCCTAACTTTCCCGTACATATCTTTATCCGGTATCACAGTCCATCAAAATCTAAAACACGCGCGAGTTGTACGCCAGCCTGGATGATAAAGCACTATGGAGTAGGGTGACGGAGGGAGATAAGGAGGCGCTAGCCTTCATATACCGCACCTGGTTTCCCGCTTTATTCAGATATGGGATGAAGCTGCAGGCGGATGAAAGCCTGGTAAAGGACTGTATCCACGACCTGTTTGTAACCATCTGGCTGAGCCGGGAAAGGCTTTCCGCCACAGATTCCATCAAATTTTATTTACTGGCCAGCCTTAAAAGAAGGATCACCGCGCAGGTGCAGAAAAGCGCCGTGCATATCGGCGAAGTGCCTGAAACCATCGCCGCTGCGGCCTCCCCGGAAGATGTTATCATCAAGGCACAGTCCAGCCAGGAACTGCGGTTGAAGCTGGTGAAGATCATGGACCAGCTGCCTCCGCGGCAGCAGGAAATACTGCACCTTCGCTTCTACGAAGGGTTCAGTCCGCAGGAAACCGCGGACCTGATGGAGCTCAGCCTGAATTCATCTTACGTGCTCCTGTCCAAAGCCCTCAGTTTCCTTAAAAAACACAGCGGTGAGCTCAAATGTATCCTGTTAGTGGCGATACAACTGGCTCATTTGTAGCGGGTTAAGATTTTTTTAAAAAAAAGTGGAAAAACGCGCTAAGATTTTACCCGTTTCCTGCTTTACCATATAAGTATCGATAATGAGCAATTTTACGACGCAAGACCTTTTGCAGCATCCCGGGTTCCGGAAATGGGTGCTAGAGCAGGATGAAACCGCCGCCGCGTTCTGGGAAACGTGGCTGGACAGTCATCCCGGCCAGGAAGGCGTGCTGCAGGAAGCGAAAGAGATACTGCTGGCCCTGCATGGCCAGGTGCATAACCCGCCTCCCGGAGCGGAAGAAGAAACCTGGGACAGGATCGTGCATAGTATGGAAAGCGCTGCGAACGGCGCTAAAGTGGTGCAAATGCCCCCGGCCGGCAACCGCCGGAACCGCCGCTGGATCGGGTATGCCGCGGCAATTGCAGTGCTGGTAGCTGCAGCCTCTTTCTGGCTGTTCAGCGGTGAAGAAGATATCTACTACCAGACCAGCCAGCTGGAAACAAGGACCATCCTGCTGCCTGATGGCTCGGAAGTAAGGCTGAACGGTAGTTCCAGCCTGTCGCTGAAAGGCGGGTGGGGGAAAGGCAAAGAAAGGACAGTAGTGCTGGGCGGCGAAGCATTCTTTACCATCAAACAACAGCCCGGCGCAGAGCCTTTCATCGTGCTCACCAACGATATGGCCGTACGCGTACTGGGCACCTCCTTTAACGTAAACACCCGCCGCGGGCAAACCCAGGTGGTGCTGAACAACGGCAAGGTGCAGCTGGAGCTGAAGAATAAAGCATCCGCGCCTATTACCATGCTGCCGGGAGACATGATCGCTTATTCATCCGTGAAAGATTCGCTGGTGAACAGGCAGGTGAACCCTGAAAACTATTGTTCATGGCGCACGAAGGTGCTTCATTTCACCGACGCGCCGATCAGGGATGTAGTGCGCGCATTGCAGGAAAACACCAGCGTGATCATAGAGCCGGAAGATGCCGGCCTTGGCGACCAGACATTCACAGGAAGCATACCATTAGACGATATAGGGATTTTCTTTAAGACAATATCCCGCACCTTTAATGTACAGATAGAAGAAACAGGAACGAACGTATACAGGATCAGCAAGCAGAACTAAGCACAAGCCATTACGAGTTTTTCCCGGTAAAGCCGGGAGCTATGTCACAATACAATTCCCGTTAAGATCGGGAACAGGCGTTGTTATGCCTGGAATGGGGGAATCAAAATCATTATACAACCAACCAAAAATCTATTGCTATGGTAGAATTTTACGCCGGGAGATCGTTTAAAAGCCTGGCCCTTGCATTGCTGCTGCCGTTCTCGGCCGTAAGCGGGGGCGCCGGTACGGCAAAGGCTTCGCCCGGGTATTTTGCGGTGCAGGAAAAGCCGGCAGACGGGAAGCCGCTGCCATTGAAGGACGTACTGCTGCAAATCGAAAAAGAGTACAAAGTACGGATCAATTACATCGGCGCCACCATCCAGGGTATTTCCCTCTCAAAGCCCGCTTCCAAAAAGCCGGCGGAAAAAATGGACGCCTACCTGAACCAGTTCCTGCGGCCGCTCGGCCTTGAAGCAGAACAGGCTGCATCGGGGCAATTCATCGTTTACGTCAAAGAAAATCAAAAACCAACCCGCCCAAAAACTGAGGCCACCAACGCAGGAACCGCCGCATCACAGCCTCTCCAGCTGGAAGCCGTTGTACAGCAGCAGGCCGGCATAACAGGCCAGGTAACTGAGGAATCGGGTATGCCGCTTCCCGGCGTTACAGTTGTGGTGAAAGGCACTTTCAACGGCGCCAAAACCAACGACAAAGGCCGTTACGCCCTCAGCAATGTGCCTAAAGAAGCAGTGCTGGTGTTTAGCTACCTGGGCTACAAAACCCAGGAAATAAAAGTCAACGGCCGCAGCTCGCTGGATGTGAAGCTGCTCACGGATGTACAGTCCATGAAAGACTTCGTGGTGAACGGCTATCAGAAGCTCAAAAAAGAAAGCTATACCGGTTCCGCCGTCGTTATCACCGGAGAAGAGATCAAACGTTTTAATCCGCAGAATATCCTGGCCAGCATCCAGGCGTACGATCCTTCGTTCCGCATCGTGGAGAACAATCTCGCCGGTTCCAACCCGAACCAGCTGCCCAATATCAACGTAAGAGGCGCCACGGCAGTGCCGGCAGGCGATCCCAAGCTGCTCACCCGCAGCTCGCTCGCCACGATCACCAACCTCCCGATGTTCATGCTGGACGGCTACCAGGTGGGCATTCAGACCATTTACGACCTGGATGTGAACCGCATTGAAATGATCACCCTGCTGAAAGATGCCGCGGCTACAGCCATCTACGGCTCGCGCGCGTCTAACGGCGTAGTGGTGATACAAACCAAAACGCCGAAAGAAGGCAGCC
>CBFHAF010000543.1:0-3933 GCA_965653435.1 uncultured Chitinophaga sp. | reverse complement strand
TCGGCAATAACGGGCAGGAGGGAATAGGTGACATGAGCCGTGCCGGCAAATACGGTAAAACAAAAGGTAACGAGCGGGCCCATGAGGGTGATCATGGAGGGCTTGCTGCGGAGGATCTTCTCGGCCATCCGCACCAGGTAGTCCATGCCGCCCGCAGCCTGCATGGTGGCGGCTGTAGACACTACGGCAAGGATGATCAGCATCACGTCTATCGGCGGCTCGGCGGGCCGCATCCTGAAAAGGAAAATGTACAGGGCAAGCGCTACCATCCCCATTACGCCCAGGCCGATGCCTTTCATGCGGGCGCCAATGAGAATGGCCACTAAAAGGATTGCGAATTGAAGCCAGATCATGTTTTCGATTTATGTTTTACGATGTGGAATTGATGCTAATATTCGAAAAACATTGCCTGGATCTTCTTCGGATCTTTTGTCTTAAGCAGCGCCAGTTGCAACAGCACGCGCGCTTTTTGCGGGTTCAGATCGTCGCTTACCACGGTGCCCAGCGCCGCATCGTCTGTTTCCGCGTTCAAGGTCACCCTGCCGCTTCCCGTGCGCGACGAGCGCACCACTACTATCCCGGAATGTGTTACGTTTTTCACCCGCTGCTCTACGGTAGGGTAAAGGTTTCCATTACCTACGCCCGCCACCACTATTCCCTGCGCCTTATCCTTCACCAATGCGTCTACCAGCACCGGGTTCATATTCGCATAGCCGTACAAGATATCCACTTTTGGCAAAGTATTCACCTGGCTGATGTCAAATTCTGTTTCAACGGTGTGCTTGCGCAGGATCTTGTGGTAATATGCCACGGTTCCGTCGTACACAACACCCAGCGGGCCGGCGTTCGGGCTTTGAAAGGTGGCCACGTTGGTTGTATTGGTCTTGGTCACCTCGCGGGCTGAATAAATGCGGTCGTTCATGCATACCAGCACGCCGCGGCCGGCGGAGGCCGTATTGGCGGCGGTCACAATGGCGTTGTATAGATTAGCCGGCCCGTCTGCCGAGATGGCCGTGGCGGAGCGCATGGCGCCTACCAGCACAACGGGTTTATTGGTTTTGACGGTCAGCTGGAGGAAAAAGCCGGTTTCGTCTTCGGTGTCTGTTCCATGGGTGATCACGATACCGTCCACATCGGGTTTGGCGGTCAGTTCGTTGATCCGTTTGGCCAGCTTCAGCCACACGCTGTCGTGCATGGCCTGGCTGCCCACGGACGCGATCTGTTCCCCGGTGAGGTTGGCGATCTTCCTCGCTTCGGGCACGGCGTTCAGCAGCACTTCTATCGGGAGCTTGCCGGATGTATAGGCAGTGCCCACGCTGGATTCGCCTGCGCCGGCAATGGTCCCGCCAGTGGCGAGTATCACAACATTGGGGAGCTTTCCGGGGCTTGCCTGCGCCAATGCTTCGGCGCCGTTCCGCGCGAAGCAGGCCAGCAATAACAGGATGATGGGTTTCATGGTAAAATGTTAACTGTTGATGAATGTGGGGCGGATCATATTCTCGAACGTAAATATCTCGTCCCACTTTTCCTGGGTCACCAGTTTCTTTTCTTTCACTGCTATATCATGAACGGATTTGCCCGTTTCCAGGGCTTCCCGCGCGATGGCGGCGGATTTTTCATACCCGATGATAGGGTTCAGCTGGGTCACGATGCCTATGCTTTGCATGACCATCTGCTGCGTATGGTCTGCATTGGCGGTAATGCCGTCCACACATTTTTCGCGGAGCGTGTTGCAGGCATTCGTCATATAAGTTATGGAGGTGAACAGGGAGAAAGAGATCACGGGCTCCATCACGTTCAGCTGCAGCTGCCCGGCTTCGGCGGCCATGGTAAGGGTGAGGTCCGCGCCGATCACGTAGAACGCGGTCTGGTTCACCACTTCAGGGATCACGGGATTTACTTTCCCCGGCATGATGGAAGAACCGGGCTGCATGGGCGGCAGGTTAATTTCGTTTAGCCCGCACCGCGGCCCGGAAGACAGCAGGCGGAGGTCGTTGCAGATCTTGGAGACCTTCACCGCGGTACGTTTCAATACGCCGGAGAGTTGCACGTATGCGCCGGTGTCGTAAGTAGCTTCAATCAGGTCCGTCGCCAGGCTGAGGTCCAGGCCGGTCACCTCGCGGAGGTGTTTGGTTACCAGCTCGGGGTATGCCTTCGGCGCGTTCACGCCGGTGCCGATGGCGGTGGCGCCCATATTGATCTCGGAGATCAGGCGTTTGCTGTCTTCTATCCGGGAAAGCTCTTCGCGCAGGTTGGTGGCAAATGCCTTGAACTCGTCGCCCATGCTCATGGGCACGGCATCCTGCAGCTGGGTGCGGCCCATTTTAAGCACCTGCCTGAATTCCTCCCCTTTTTTTTCGAAAGATCCGGCCAACATGGTAAGGCTGGTCTTATAATCATTCAGCTTATTGATCAGCGCAATGCGGAAAGCGGTGGGATATGCGTCGTTGGTGGATTGCGAGCAGTTCACATGATTGTTCGGGTGGCAGAATTCATAATCGCCTTTTTCTTTTCCCATCATTTCCAGCGCCACATTGGCGATCACTTCATTGGCATTCATGTTCACGGAAGTGCCGGCCCCTCCCTGTATGAGGTCGGTGATAAACTGGTCGTTGAATTCCCCGTTTATCACGCGGTCGCTGGCCTTTACGATATGCTGCGCGATGTTCTTATCGAACACGCCGAGCTCTGCATTGGCCAGGGCGGCGGCTTTTTTGACATACCCCAACGCCTGCACGAACAGCGGCTCCACTTTCAGCGGGATGCCGGTTATGTGAAAGTTCTCGATCGCACGGAGCGTTTGAATACCATAATAAACATCTTTCGGGATCTCGCGTTCCCCCAGGAAGTCATGTTCGCGACGTTGTGCCATTAAACTAAATTTTGAAAGGGTTTACTAATACATTTCAATACAACAGGAAAAACCGGAATTTGTTTGAAGGGCAGGGGCTTGCAATTTTTAACGCGGACAAAGTTTTACGATCAGCAGATGAGCCAGCAGAGGCCTTTATTAAGCGGAAAGTCTTTGTTGTTGGAGCAACGGGGCCGGGCAGGATGAAAAAATCTCCTGCCTTGATCTTGTTTACCGGGGAACCTGCTGTAATTCCTGCCGGTATTTCTCGCGTTCGGTCTGGCGGTCTTCCACCTGCCGGTATTTGAAGTAGAAATAAATGGCAAGGAAAAGGCAGAATTTGAAGAGGAGGAACGCCGCGAAGAATATCCACTTCCATACCTTGTGCACGGTGATGAAGTCGGACTGGTTGGGGGCGATGTTGATAAAAGTATAGTTCGGTTTCTTTTCCTCGCGCCCGGCGCTTGTATCGGCCCAGTTGTAAGGCTGAAGGGCGCGCTGGCGCAGCTCTATTGGCGGGGGATAAGCATCTTCGAGCCAGAGTTTGTGAAAGGTGTTCTCCACGATCCGCAGTTCATTCTGGAGCTCGGGAGATTGAGGCAACAGGCGTTCCAGCTCCTCCTTTTCTTCGGGAGTAGACAGGCCGAGCACATAGCTTTCAACCATCCCACTTTCTATATATTCCTCAACGTTCAAGTGTGTCTGGAAAATCTTCTGAGTTCAATTAATGCGTCCTTCAGGCAGCTAAGCACCTGTTCTTCGTTCATGTCTAATTTCTTCGCCGTTTCGGTTCTGGAGAGACCTTTGCAATAACACAAAACAAATACCCTCTTGCATTGTTCGCTGAGAGCATCCATAAATTGCAGCATTCCACTTATGCTGTGAGTAAAATCATTACCAGTTAATCTTTCCTCCGGGAGCATGTTAATTGCCGTTTCCCGGACCGTTTTTATCAACCACGAAAATAAGGATAATCCCCGGCTTTGTTCATATCCATGAATATTTTTAAAAATTTGTTCGAAGGATATTACAAGTAATTCATCTGCAATGGATTTCTCTGGTACCAGTTCCAGGAGATGGCC
>CBFHAF010000542.1:0-3946 GCA_965653435.1 uncultured Chitinophaga sp. | reverse complement strand
AGCTGCCGGAAAGTGGGGTTGGTGCCGCGGACGCACACGAAATCGTTGTCCGTTTCCTGGTTAGCATCCAGCGTTTTGACATGCTGGAAGCTCACCTTATTGTCTTTGAACAGCGCCATGGTGGCGGCCGTCTGGCTGGTATTGTAAATATCCTGGTAATAATACTGCGCCCGGGCGGTATTGCCCAGGGCCAGCAGGAGGAATATGACAGTCAGTATTCGCATGTTTGGCTTCAATGTTCGCAAAAGTACTAACGTTCGGGGCAATTTAAAACGTATATGCATGAGAATAATTCATAAATCTTTATATTTAACTGCCTAAACCTATCAACCCGACTTGAAAACGCAACATCTCAGAAAAGACAGTACCTGCCTTAACTGCGGGCAGGAAGTAACCGGCCGTTTTTGCAGCAGCTGCGGGCAGGAGAACGTGGAAACGAAGGAATCCCTCGGCCACCTGATCAGCCACTTTTTCCAGGATATCACGCATTACGATTCCAAGTTCCTTACCACCCTCAAGTTCCTGTTCTTTTACCCCGGCCTCCTCACGAAGGAATATATCAGCGGCAGGAGGATGCGCTACGTTAATCCCATCCGGCTTTACGTGTTCACCTCTTTCGTTTTTTTCCTGATGATGGGCGCCACGGGCGGGCACGATAACCCGTACGAACGGGAGGCCGGCGAAAGGGAGAAAAAAGCCATGCGGTCCATGATGCTTGAAGGGGAGCGCCTGCAGGATTCCCTGAACAAGGGCCTGGTGCGCCCCGCCGATACTATTGCGATGCGCAACAAGGCGGCGGTGCTCATGATCATGGGCTCCGATTCCCTCCGCAATGCCGCGCACCTGTACGATTCGCTCCAGCAGGCGCTGCCGCCGGATATGCGGGAGGACTGGTGGGAGCGGAAGATACAGGTCCGCACGCTCGAGATGCGCGATAAATACGGCGGCAATATGGGGCAGGCCCTGGAAGACAAGCTTGCGCACCATTACCCCAAGCTTATGTTCCTCCTGCTGCCGTTCTTCGCCCTGCTGCTGAAATGGTTCTTCCCGCGGAAGACATGGGTGTATGCGGACCATGCCATCTTTTCCATCCACATCCATACCTTCATTTTTATGTTCGGCATTGCAGGCATGCTGGTGAATACCCTGCTGCATTCCGACGCGCTTTACGGCTGGATGATGATCCCGGTGTTCCTGTATTTAATATTCGCCGTGCGGAACGCTTACGGGGTAAGGTTTGACACGGCCCTGCTGAAATCCCTCGGCATCGTAACAGTGTACGCGCTGGGCACCCTGGTGGCGGGCCTGGGCTTTATTGTGCTGATTTTCGCTATCGCGTAACCAAAATCGATATATCTTTAGCCGTCTTAAACCTGCTAACCAGCTTTGAAAACACAACATCTCAGAAAAGACAAGACCTGCCTTAACTGCGGGCACGACGTGCCGGACCGGTTTTGCGGCCACTGCGGGCAGGAGAACGTGGAAACGAAAGAATCCTTCGGCCACCTCGTGAGCCACTTTTTCCAGGATATCACGCATTACGATTCCAAATTCCTCATCACGCTCAAATATCTTTTCTTTTACCCGGGCCACCTCACCAAAAAATACCTCCAGGGCCACCGGATGGACTATGTGAATCCCATCAGGCTCTACGTGTTCACTTCCTTTATATTTTTCCTCGCGCTGGGCTCCATGCAGGAAAGCCACAGCCCGTACGAACGGCACCGTAAGGAGCCCGCTACCCGCATGGTGTTCGACACTACGGGCATGAAGCTCCAGCAAGCGCTGGACAGCGGGAAAGTAGCGCCGGACGAGGTCGAGAAAACCAAAACCGCCATCGCGGTGATGAGGACCATGCGGGATCTGTCTTACGACACTACCGGCCGCGCCACGCAAATTTACGATTCGCTGCAGGCGGCCGTTCCGGAGCATGAAAAGCATGGTTTTATCCTCCGCACCTTCCTGCACCGCTATTATGAAATGCAGGACAAATATGGCGAATACGTGCAGGATGTGATCCGCGAAAAGATCGCCCACAGTTACCCGAAGCTCATGTTCCTGCTGCTGCCGTTCTTCGCGCTGCTGCTCAAATGGTTCTTCTTCCGGAAAGGATATTATTACGCGGACCATGCCATTTTCGCGATACACATGCACACCTTCATCTTTATGGTAGGGCTGATCGCCATCCTGTTCCAGTGGCTGCTGCATACGGATGATGTGTATCTCTGGTTCATGATACCCATTTATATTTATTTCGTGTTCGCATTGCGCAATACATACGCCATCACGCTGGGCAGGGCCATTTTTGATTCCGTGCTCATACTGGCCAGTTACGCGCTGGGCACTTTGATCGTGGCGGTATCGTTCCTGTTGTTTATTTTCGCGATAGCATAATCACCAAAATATCATACACCATGACCCCGGAATTTATTATCGTACAACCGCAGGTACGCCCATTTGTTGCGCATGTACAGCTCAACCGGCCGAAAGAGCTGAACGCGCTGAACCTGCAGCTGATGCAGGAATTGCGGGACGCGCTCAAACAGCTGGATGAAGACGGCGAGGTGCGCGCGATCGTGATCAGCGGGAACGAAAAGGCTTTTGCGGCGGGAGCGGACATCCGGCAGATGGCAGGGCTAACGGCCATGGATATGTATAATATCGACCAGTTCGCCACCTGGGATGCGATCAAAAAGATCAAAAAGCCCCTCATTGCCGCAGTCAGCGGGTTTGCGCTGGGCGGCGGCTGCGAGCTGGCCATGCTCTGCGATATGATCGTGGCGGCGGAAACGGCGAAGTTCGGGCAGCCGGAGATCAAGATAGGCGTGATGCCCGGGGCGGGCGGCACACAGCGGCTCACCAGGGCTGTAGGCAAAGCCCTCGCCATGGAAATGGTGCTCACGGGGAGGTTCATCTCCGCGGAAGAAGCGCTCCGCGCGGGTTTGATCAACCGCATTGCGCCGGTGGAATTGTATCTTGAAGAAGCTTTCCGCCTGGCCGCGGAAGTAGCCAAACAAAGCCCGCTGGCGGTGAAGATGGCGAAGGAATCGGTGCTCCGCGCCTTCGACAGCACGCTGGACGAGGGACTGCATTTTGAAAGAAAGAATTTTTACCTGCTCTTTGCTTCGGACGATCAGAAAGAAGGCATGAACGCTTTCATCGAAAAAAGAGAGCCGGTATTTAAAGGCAAATAACTGATAAACCCTGAGTATGAACCCATTTGAACAACTGCTGGAGAACAACAAGGTATGGGCCGCCCAACAGGTGGCGCGGGACAAGGATTTTTTCAAGCGCCTGCAGGACCAGCAGGCCCCGAAGTTCCTCTGGATCGGGTGTTCGGACAGCCGGGTGCCGGCCAACGAGATCACCAACACGCAGCCAGGCGAGATATTCGTGCACCGCAACGTGGCCAATATGGTGATCCATACGGACATGAACCTGCTCACCGTGCTGGAATACGCCGTGAAAGTTCTGGGCGTGGAGCACATCCTCGTAGTGGGCCACTACGGCTGCGGCGGCGTGAAAGCGGCCATGACGCAAACGAACCTGGGCATCATCAACCCCTGGCTCAAGCACATCAAAGACGTGTACCGCCTGCACAAGGAAGAGATAGACGCGCTGGAAACGCACGACCAGCAGGTGGACCGGCTCATTGAGCTGAACGTGATGGAGCAGGTGAACAACCTCGCCAAGACCATTACCATACAGGAAACCTGGTTCAAAGAAAAACGCCCGCACCTGCACGGATGGGTGTACGGCCTGAAAGACGGGCTCATCAACCCCGTGTACCATGTGCCGCCCTGCACCCCGCAGGACCCCATCTACGAATTTGATCTCAAATCCAAATAACATGAGGCAGGTATTCCTTTTCCCCGTTTGCCTGGCGCTTGCCTGCAGCAGTCCTTCCCCTTCGGAGAAAAAGCACCGGAAAATCCGACGAAGTTCG
>CBFHAF010000541.1:0-3946 GCA_965653435.1 uncultured Chitinophaga sp. | reverse complement strand
CTATGATGGGCCCGCTGCTGGGAAACCATCCGCCGCAGCAGCTGGCGGACCTGATGCACAGCGCCTGGGTCAGCTTCGCGGCCAACGGGGATTGCGGATGGCCGGAATATGACCCGGCCCGGAGGGCCGCCATGCGGTTCGATGTCATCTCCCGCGTGGAAGAAGCCCCCTGGGATACCGAACGGAAACTCTGGGACGGCATCCGGTAAAACCGGCCTTTGGCATAGGCCTCTCACCGCCCGTCAATATTCCCTTTCTTTTGCCCTTCCGCGCATTATTTTAGGCCCCACAAATTTGATAATTCCTTACCCGGGTATTATTTTAAAGGTAAATTTCAATCGATTTCACGATATGGCAGACGCTAGAACCAAGGGCGGGATATGGATGGGCATTTTGTTGGCGGGAATTACAGCAGCCTCCTGTAACAATGCGGGGGAAAATAAAAAAGCGGATTCCATCGCGATGCGCCGCCAATTTGCGGAATCGCCGGTGCTTTCGCCCGCGCAGTCGCTGGAAAAGCTGCAGGTGGAAGACGGCTTCGCCGTACAGCTCGTAGCTGCGGAACCGCAGGTGGTGGTGCCCGTGGCCATGACTTTCGACGAGCGCGGCCGCATGTATGTCGCGGAAATGACCGGCTATATGCCGGACACCGTGGGTACCGGCGAAGAAGCCATGAACGGGAAGATCGTGATCCTGGAAGATACGGATGGAGACGGCGCGGCGGATACCCGCACCGTGTTCCTGGACTCGCTGATACTGCCCCGCGCGCTCTGCATCGTGGGCAACGGCCTCCTGGTGGCGGAGCCGCCCCGGCTCTGGTACGTTGAAATAAACGAAGGCAGGGCGGGGAAGAAGACCCTGGTGGACTCCTCCTACACCGAAGGCGGCAACGTGGAGCACCAGCCCAACGGCCTCTACCGCGCCATGGACAACTGGATCTACAACGCCAAATCGTCCGAACGCTACCGCAAAGAGGGCAACCGCTGGCTGAAGGAAAATACGCACTTCCGCGGGCAATGGGGCATTTCGCAGGACAGCTACGGACGCCTCTATTACAACAACAACTCCGAGAACCTGCTGGGCGATTATTTTTCACCCGGGCTCGGTTCCACCAATAAGAACCAGCGGCGCCTGGCGGGCTTCAATGAAAACATCGTTCCCGATAACCGCACTTACCCCGTCCGCCCCACGCCGGGCATAAACCGTGGGTATATGAAGGGCATGCTGGACGACAGCCTGCGCCTGGTGAATTTCACCGCGGCCTGCGGCCCGCTCGTTTACCGCGGCGGCCTGTACGGTGAAGGATATGCAGAGAACGCTTTTGTAGCCGAGCCTTCCGCGAACCTTGTGAAAAGGAACATCCTCAAAGACAGCTCATTTTTGGTGACCGGCCGCCAGGCCTATGCGGGTAAGGAATTCCTGGCCAGCACCGACGAGCGTTTCCGCCCCGTGAACCTCCACGCCGGGCCCGACGGCGCCATATACGTGCTGGACATGTACCGCGGCATCATCCAGCACAAAACTTACCTCACGCCCTATCTGAAAAACGAGATCGCCGCGCGCAACCTTACGCAACCGCTGAACTGCGGCCGTATTTACCGCATCATCCCGAAAGGGTCGAAGCCGGTGAACGAAGTGCTGAACAACAACCCGGCAGACCTGGTGAAAGCGCTGGGCTCGAAGAACGGCTGGATCAGGGATAAAGCGCAGCAGATGCTGGTGGACGGGCAGTATGCAGCCGCCGTGCCGCTTCTTAAAAGAATGCTGGAAGATTCAGTACGGTCATTGGCGGACCTGCATGCGATGTGGACACTCGAAGGCCTGCACGCGCTCACGCTGGATGATATCCTCCGCGTGTATCAAAAAGACGGCAGCATCTCCGTGAACAGCAACGCGCTCGCCGCCTTGCCCTCGGTGTTGAATAAAAGCAATGTTCAAACCATTACGGACCTCCTGGCGCAAACCGGCAGCCATGCTGAATATGCACCGCTGACGGCCTATCTGCTCCCTGCGCTGCAAAAGCATAATGCCGCCGCGGCGAAGAATCTTCTCGGGATGATCTATCACAGCTTTCCAAACAATCCCTACGTGGCCGACGCGGTGATCAGCAATGTGCAGGACAAGGAAACGCAGCTGCTGGCGGATATTACCGCCTGGAACCCGGATACCAATCTCATCATCCGCCGCAGGCTGGAGAAAGTGATAAAGGATATAAGGAACAACCGCCAGGCCAATACAGACGGCGCCCTGGCGAAAGAATACCCGCGCGGCGCCCTCATCTTCAAAACGGTTTGCCAAACCTGCCACGGTACAGACGGCGACGGCATTCAATCCCTGGCCCCGCCGCTGAACCACTCCGAAATAGTGACCGGCAAAAAAGAACGCCTCATCGCGATCGTGCTCTACGGCCTTACAGGCCCCGTGCAGGTGAACGGCAAACTGTATAAAGCGCCGGAGATCAATGCGGACATGCCCGGTATTGCGAGCAACGACGAGTTCTCTGATGCGGACATCGCCCAGCTGCTCAGCTTCGTGCGCAATGCATGGAGCAATAAGGCCGAAAAGGTGACGGAGAAAGAGGTGCAGGCGGTAAGGCAGCAATACAAAGGCCGGCAGAAATCCTTCACGATGGAAGAGCTGAAGTAACCGCGCGCATATCACATATGCATGTGAATTGCACGCAACAAGCCATGGGCAGGCCGCCGGAAATATCTATCATTGCGGCTGCTAAACCCTGGAAGAAAAAAAGATGATCATCCGTGTGGGGATCGTTGACGACCACGCAGTGGTGGTGAACGGCCTGAAATATATGCTGCTGGCGTATCCCGACGTCCGCATTCAATTCGCGCTTACCGATTGCATGGAACTGCCTGCCGTGCTGCATATCCAGCAGCCGGACGTGCTGCTGCTCAATATCAATACGCCCGGCCATAACGGCGGCGATCTTTGCCAGATGGTGCACCGGGAATATCCCGGTGTAAAGATCATCGCCATGGCCAATTTCCAGGTTTCGTTCTATGTGAAGGAAGTATTCCGCAACGGCGCTGTAGGGTACCTGCTCAAGAACATGGACCAGCATACGCTGCGCCTGGCGATAGACACGGTGCATGAAGGCGGCAGGTTTGTGGATGTGCAGGTGAAAGCCGCCCTGCCGGAAGAAACGGGCGCGAAGAAAAAAGATGCGCTTACGCGGAGGGAAACGGAAATACTGGGGCTGATAGCCCGGGAGTTCAGCAGCCGCGAGATAGCGGACAGGCTCTTCGTCAGCCCCCGCACCGTAGATACCCACCGTTTCAACATCATCCAGAAATTGCAGGTAAAGAATGCCGCGGGGCTGATCAAAGAAGCTTATAAAAGAGGTTTGCTGTAGCCTTATTGTTTGGTGAAAGCGATCTTGTCGCCGTAGGCAACTTTATACTTGTCGGCAAAACCGGCATTGGTTTCCACCACATACTGCGCCTTTTTGAAAGACGGAAGGCTTTCTTCAGACAGGGGAGTGGCGTATTTCTGGATGCTCACGATCTCGAAATTTTCATTTACGTACATGATATCCAGCGAAATGTAGGTGTTCTTCATCCAGAAAGACTGCTCTTCGGGAGCGGAGAAAATGAACAGCATGCCCTGGGTATCCTGCATAGACTTGCGGTCCATCAGGCCTTTGGCCCTCTCTTCATCCGTCTCTGCTATTTCTACGTCGATCGTTTTGATCGTATCGCCTTTTGCTTTGCTGATAAAAGACAGCTGGCCTTCTTTCTTAAATACCGGCCCGTCAGCCGCCGGTGCGGCAGAGGGGGTAGTGGTGGCGGCGGAAGTCGTGTCCGTACTGCTTTCCTGCCTGGATTGGTTTTGGCAGGAAGCGGCCAGTACAAATCCCGAAAGCGCCATTATCCACATAAAATTCTTCATGATAGCTCAATTTGAGGCTTGAAGGTAATAAAAAACGAAA